>DATJEQ010000318.1:0-5351 GCA_035496495.1 Polyangiaceae bacterium | reverse complement strand
GTCGCTCAAGTGCGGCGCGTTGGCTGACTGCATCAAGGAATGCGAGAAACCGCGCGGCGTGGGCCCTTGCGCCGGCGTATTCGAGAATTTCCTGCTGTGCGCGCTGAAACAGCCCGCAAAGCATTTCGAATGCATGGCAATGCCCACCCCCGGGATCTCAGACCCCTACTGCGGGCCAGAGCAGGGCGCGATGTTGTCATGCATGCGCAGTGCACCCAGATAGTAGGGTCTAATGACGGGGCGTCCCTTGACCGCCCAGCAGGTGCTCTCACGGGTGCACCGCGGCAGTTCCTCTCCTGTGGTGGTGACAACCAACAGTGGGATTTTTTTTACTAAGCTGCGTGGCGCGGGCCAGGGCGTTCTCGCTCTGGTGGCTGAGATCATTGTGGCGGAGCTTGCGCAGGCAATCGGGCTGCCCGTCCCCGAACGCGCCTTGATTGAATTGCCCATAGACATTGAAAGCGACGATAAGAACGACGAGCTTGCCGATCTGCTACGGCGCAGCGCGGGACTGAATCTCGGATTTCGCTTTCTAGACAATGCCAAGGACGCCACGGCGCGCGATCTCCTCGCGTTGGACAACGACTTTGCCGCGCGTGTGCTGTGGCTCGATGGCCTGTGCATGAACCCCGATCGCAGCCTCGTCAATCCGAACATCCTGCTCTGGCACGGTGGTCCTTGGTTGATCGACCACGGCGCGGCACTCCCATTCCACCACGACTGGGGCCGCGTCACAGAAGCATCCCCGCAAGAGGCCATGGATTACAGCCGCCACATTTTCGCTGAACGGCTTCCCGCGTTACGCCACCTCGATGACGCTTTGGCCCGAGTTTTGACCCGCGATCGCATCCGAACCGCCATCGCCGCAGTCCCCGAGGACATGTTACTCACGCCATCGAACCCCGTATCGCCAACGACTATCGATGTGGCGCGGATCCGCACGGCGTACGAAGCATTCCTGTGGAAGCGCCTGAAGTCCCCCCGTCCCTTCGTGCCCACCTGGGTTTAGCCAGCTGGCGGCCTTAGCCTGGCTTCCCCCGGCCTTTTCCTGCTGGACGCGGCCGGCGCTGGGCGCTACGAGGCTGTGCGATGTTTCAATACTCCCGGTATTTCATGGGGTTAGTCCTGGTGGGGGCCGGCTTGTGTGCCTGTGCGGATCAGGGCGAAGGCCAGCGCTGCGATCCACTCAACGGCAACAACGACTGCGCATCGGGATTGATCTGCGTCAAAGCAGAGAAATTGGCGTCCGTGGATGTCGGCGCGGTGTGTTGCCCACCCGCTGGGCAGAACGCCAACCCGGTTCCCGAGTGCCGCGGCGATCTGCAGGCGGATAGCGGCAGCCCCGTGTTACCGGTTGTGCCAACGAGCGACGCGGCCAGCACCCATGATGCCGCCAGCGACGCGAGCTCCGACGCAACTCCCTGATCGTCAACTGCCGGGGGAACCGTGGGGCTGGCTGATCTGATCGCACTGTGTCAGCAAGCCTTGTTGCTCGCTGGCGCGGTTTCTCTGCCGATTGTTGGCGCGCTGGCATTGGTGGGGTTGCTCGTCGCATTGCTGCAGGCAGCGCTGCAAATCCAAGATCAGAGCGTGGGGCAACTGATGCGACTTTTGACGACGCTCGGCGTCTTACTGGTCGCCGGTTCCTGGATGGGCTCTGAGGTCCTGCATTTCGCTATCAAAACGTTTGGCGGAAGTTGAAGTGTCCGCGCGTCGTAAGTCCGTTGAGCAGGATCTGACTGAAATCGATCGCTTCCGTGGCCGGGGTATGGCCAAAGTGCTGCACGCTCGCGCGGCGGCACTGGCGCTGATCCGTCGCTATTTCGACGAACAAGGATTCCTAGAGGTGCAGACGCCCACCTGGGTGAAGGCGCCGGGCACGGACGTATATATAGACCCCATGCGATCGGAAGACGGCTTCCTGATCACTTCCCCGGAGTTTCAAATGAAGCGGCTGCTCGCTAGCGGGTTGCCCAAGATTTATCAGATCGCGCACGTCTTCCGCAAAGGCGAGCAGGGTCAGCTGCATGAAGGCGAATTTACGATGCTGGAGTGGTATCGCACCCGCGCGGGTTATGAAGCAACCCAACGCGACACAGAGATCCTCACCAGCACGGTGATCCAGGCTTTGAGCGGCAGCCTGAACCTGAAAACGCCGCTGGGCGCTGTGGGCACTGTGAGCACTGTGCAGTGCAAGCCGCCCTTTGAGCGCATCACGGTGCGCCAAGCCTTCAAGCAATACGCCGGCATCGACGATGTCAGTGATTTGGCGGCAAGCGATGAAAACCAGTACTTCGATTTGCTGGTGGGCAAAGTGGAGCCAGCGCTAGCCGACAAAAAACGCCCTGTATTCCTCTTGGATTACCCGCTGAGCCAAGCGGCACTTGCCCGAGCATGCCCGCGTGCCCCCGGCTACGCAGAGCGTTTCGAGCTGTACTTGGCGGGCGTCGAGCTGTGCAACGGCTACGGCGAACTCACTGACGCCAAAGAGCAACGCGCTCGCTTCATTGCGGACAACAAGCGGCGCAAATCCAAAAAACTGCCCCACCTGCCGCTGGACGAGAAATTCCTCAGCGCGCTCGAGCAAGGGCTGCCCCCCTGCACCGGGAACGCCTTGGGCCTGGATCGCTTGCTGATGCTAGCGCTGGGAAAGCGATCCTTGGATCAAGTGATCGCGTTTCCCAAGTCGCAGCTCTAAAAATTGCGACGTTCAATCCGCAGTGATGCCGGCTTTAGGCACCTGGCCATTAGCCGTCATGCCCAAGAATTGCAGCACATCGATCGTCGCATCGGGCACATCGAAGGCAACGAAGTGACCGTCGTTGCTCCCCGAGGGCTTGTACTGGCGAAGCCCAATGGTGATGCCTTGATTCCCGATCAACCGATTGCCGGCAACGCTCCCTGTTTGAGGCATCATGCCCGCAAAATCGTCGGGGCTTGTCACCGAGGCGTGCGGCTTGGCTTGAGCCACTTGCGCTGCCAGCGCGTAAATCCGCATCGTGATCGGCGGAGCGAAGGTGTCGCCTTGTCCGTAGGTTTGGAACAAATGCTTCGCTGTGTGGCCCATCAACGGCTCAAACGCGAGGTAGCGCGCAAAATTGAGGGGATCCGCCGGATCGATCCACTGCCCAATCAAAGTGAGTGCTGGGTGGCTTTCCCCACCCGCGAGGCTGATCGCGCCCGTGGTCATGTCGATCTCCGGATCTTGCAACATGAAGGGCACCGCCTGAGCGATGTTCACCGGGCTTGTCTTGTGCAGCAGCGCGTGGATGATGCTGGCGCCGTTGCCGGAAAGCACCGCGCCCTTGTACATGTCCGCGTAGGGCAGCGCCAAGCTGCCGTGCGTTCCACCCTGTGAGTGCCCAAAGTACACCATTCTCTCGGGATCGACCGCGATCGCGTCGCCACCGCTCTGAGCAGCGGTGAGGCTCAGCCCTTGAGCGAAACGACCGATCGAAATGATGTCGGCGGCACCCTGGAGCGGATTGCCGCGCGCGGCATCTGGGTTCAAGAAGTTGAAGAACAGGTTATCCGGTGAATCGGTCGACGTACCCCGGCGCGGGCCGTGCTCCACTGCGTCGTAACCCAGGACCGCGAAATGCACAGTGCTCTCGCCCCCTGGGCCACCATCGGGCAGCGCTGCGGGCGGATCCGTCAAATCGATGTTCGCCAGCGCGCCCGCAACCCCCGGGTTCATCGCGTCGCGGAAGCTGCCGCCCGTGCCGTGGCCGAACACCACCAAGGGCCAGCCCGCCGCCGGTTGATTCACTCCTTTGGGCACGGCCAGCGCCATGCACACCTCTTCGGTGCGAACTGGCGCATCGGTGACGATGTTGCCGCCCGCATCTTTGTACGGCGCCGTACCTTGTTGGAAGATCGGCAATTTCACCAGCGCGTGGTATTCGTCAAAAGCCGGATCGGCCGCACCACAGGCACGGTTGCCCTCAGCTTGCGGGCAGGGTGAAGCGACGCCCGTATCACAACGCACCCAGCCGCTCGCGGTGGGCTTGGGCGCAGCCTGCACCGCGTCCGCCAAAGCGCTCATGATGTCGCGCGTACCGGCAGCGGTGATCACCGCCGCGTTGATGATGTCGCTGGCGGGAATACCCTGATCCTTCAAATAATCGCGGAAGGGAGCGTACTTCGCGTAGGCGGCTTTGAGCGTGGCGTCCGCGGGAGCCGTCGCCTTCAACAGCGCGTCAAATTGTGGGGAATGCACCACCGGGTTGCCGTTGCCGCCGAGCATCTCTTTGCGCAGGAAGACGGCGTAGGTGTGCCCAGGGAGCAGCGGGGAACCGTCTGGCCTGCGCACCGCCAGGTAGTTGTAACAGACGTATTTGGTGCGCCCACCCGAAGCGAACCAACTGAAGCCGGCGCTGAGACCATATTCGTCGGCGCCAGGAGTGACATCGACCCATTGGATCGGCTGAGGGCCAGCAGGCATGCCTGCATCGGCCGGCGTCGGATTGAAGGTGTTGAAATCCATGCCGTTGGAGAAACGAAAAATCACCGTTGGGCTCGTTCCCCAGCCCTTCTCCTTGCCGTTGATGGCATCGACATAGAGCTTCACCGCATCCACACCCAACGACCCAGGTCCGGGCGTTGGAAAATCTGCCAAGTCGAGGGTGCCATCTGCACTGACGCGCGCGTCATTGGGGAAAGGCAGCCGGAAATAATCCCCCCTTTGACCTGCGGGGCTATTCACGCCCGGCAACTCAAAATACGCGCGCGAATCGGCGTCAGCAGCCGGCGGATCCTCGCACGTCACACCCGTCCATGCTCCTGCTGGGTCAACGGGTAGCCCCGTGGGATCAGGGGTGCACGCCCCCTGGTCGCAGGCGAGTCCCGAATAACACTCCACAGAACTCATGCAGGCGCCGCCCACATCCACAGTGCCCTCTGCCGTGCAGCTGAGAGCGAGGCCCACAATGCCGCAACGCAAACCCGCGTCGCAGTCCGCATCGGTCTTACAGGTGTCGCCATCTTGGCCAGCTCCCGCCGCGGTGCACTCGCCGAGCAGACAGCGCAGGCCATTGGCGCACTCTGGGCCAATCACACAAGGATCACCTGCGGCTTGACTCCCGCTTGGCTGGCATTGGTCGTTCACACAATCGAGCCCCATGCGGCAAGCGGCCATTGAGCAATCTTCGCCAACCGCGAGACCCGCGGGCACATTGGTCATCCCGCCGTCGGGTTGCGGGCTCGCTCCATCGGGCAGGGTGTTGCCGGCGTCCGGGAGATGGTTCACAAATCCCCCGAGGCCACCGAAGCCTTGTTGGCCACCCGTTCCTATCAAATTGGGTGAGGTGCTGACGGCTCCCCCGCCAAAACAGGAAACAACCAAGGTTGCA
>DATJEQ010000317.1:0-5630 GCA_035496495.1 Polyangiaceae bacterium | reverse complement strand
GCAGTCGAGAAAGGTTAGCTCTGAACCGTGACCAAGCCCCTGCGCATTCTTTCCGGTATGCAGCCCACCGGCGAGTTGCACCTAGGGAACTACCTGGGTGCGCTCAAACAGTGGGCGGCGCTGCTTCAAGGCGGGCAGTTCGAAGCGCTGTTCTGCATTGTCGATGCCCACGCGATTACGGCCCCCTACGAGGCCAGTGAATTGCCTTCCAAGGTACACGACGCGCTCGTCACCTACCTGGCCGCGGGGCTCGATCCAGAGCGCTGCAGCATTTTCGTGCAGAGCCACGTGCCCGAGCACATGGAGCTTGCGTGGTACCTCAACGCGGTGACGCCTCTGGGCGATCTGCAGCGCATGACTCAATTCAAAGAGAAGAGTGAGCAGCACAAGCACAATCTCAATGCCGGCATCCTCACCTACCCGATTCTGATGGCCGCCGATATCTTACTATACAAGGCCAACACCGTGCCCGTGGGCGACGATCAGGTGCAGCATTTGGAATTGACCCGCGAGATCTGTCGCCGCTTCAATGCGCGCTTCGGTGAGATTTTCGTGGAGCCGCAACCGAAGCTCTCCAGCACGCCGCGCATTATGGGGCTCGACGGGCAAGCCAAGATGAGCAAATCCAAGAATAACGCGCTCGGTTTGCTGGAAGAGCCCAAGGCAATCGAGAAAAAGATCAAAAAAGCCTTCACGGATCCGCTGAAGCTCAAATTGGGCGACCCAGGCCGCCCGGAAATCTGCAACATCTTCACCATGCACACTGCGCTGAGCAGCAAGGCGCAGGTCGATGAAATCGCGGTGAACTGCCGCAGCGGCAAACTCGGTTGTGGCGAATGCAAACAACTGTTGTTGAATGTTCTGCTTCCGGAATTGGAACCGATTCGTCACAGGGCCGCAGAGCTCAAAGCTAATCCCAAACGCGTACTCAAAGTCTTGAACGACGGCGCGGCGGCGGCGCACGCCATCGCTGACCCGACCATGAAACAAGTGCGCCGCGCGATGGGCCTAGGGCGAGAGGTATCCGGGTTGTGACGGCTGCGGCAAGGGTGCCGCTGTGCGCAACGCTTTTGGCCATTGCGCTGCTGATCGCGTGCGACAAAGGGGACAGCCAAGGCCACACACCGGCCTCCGTCGTGCAGGATTTCGTGGAGGCGATGGGCTCGGTTCACGGTGAACCAGAGCGAGCCAAAGCGGCCTACAATCTGCTGTGGTCGCACGCACAAGAGAACTTGAAAGAACGGGCTGCAACCGCGAGCGCACTGCTCGGGCGCGTGGTTGAGCCCGAGGAAATGATCGCTCCTTCGCAGTTTTCACTCCAGTTTGCTCCGAAACACTATTTGACGGTGCTGCATGGAGATTGGGCCGAAGTGACGGTGCAGAATGGCTCTGCCCAACGCGTTGTGCGCTGCATCAACGAACAGGGCGCATGGAAGGTGGTAGTGGATTTCCCACCACCGAGGCCGATTGAGCGCCGCCGCGATCTTCCCTGAGGACAAAACGACGAAGGGTGCCCGTTTGCACGAGCACCCTTGTGCATCGACCCGATTGCGGGTCGAGTCGTCAGTTCGAGAAGAAAATCGCTTCGATTTCGTCCTTGACCGCATCTTCCGTCTGCTCGCGAGCAATCGCGATCTCTTTCACGATCAGGCTGCGTGCCGTATCCAGCATGCGGCGCTCACCGAACGAGAGCTGCTTGTTGGCCTTGAGCCGATACAGATCGCGCAGTACTTCTGCCACGTCGTAAATCGAGCCCGTCTTGATCTTATCCATGAAACCGCGGTAGCGGCGATTCCACGTTTGCGTATCGAAGCCGATGGTGCGCTCACGCAGGATGTCGAAAATCTCGCGGATTTCCTGCTCACTGATCACTTGGCGCAGCCCGACCGCATTGGCGTTCGATACTGGCACCATGATCTTTCGATCCGTATCCAGAATGCGCAGCACGTAGAAACGTTGACGGCTACCCGCGATATCCCGCTCATCAATGCTCACCACCTCAGCAACACCTTGAGCTGGATACACCGCCTTGTCGCCGACCTTGAATTCATCCGAGCCTGCTTGCATATCTGTATCTCTCCTATTGTTGCGCTTGGCGTTGTCGCCCTTGATTTGGGTTTGAAACTGGTCTGGCTGCTTTTGAGGCTTGTCAGCCCAGCGGTTATCCAGAGTTTGATGCCTGAAATCGCGGTACTGTCAGAATGTGCACCGGTTGAGCGGAGCACTTGCAATGAGAAAGGGGCTCAGGGCCGAGTGTTGACTATTGATGAGGAACCAACTTAATCGACACCCTATTCCTGGCGCTCTTTCAGGTGCATCCGATTGATGCTTGCCTAGCCTGCATGGCGAAAGACATTCGCCTGCCAGGCGCAATACTGTAGTCAAAACACCGCGGGATGTCAACCAATCAACTCCCAAATTATCATGCGGGTTTGTCGAAATTTGGGGCTGAACGCTGAGTTCAAATCCACTGGGCCGGTTGGGGCCCCCACAGATCGGCAGGAAAACCAGGGTAAAAATAACCTAACATCTTGAAATCGCTAGCGAATATGGCCAAGCGATGCGCTGCCGACAAATGAACAATAGCTCATTTCGTCCCCGCTGTCGATGGTTGCGCCGCTTCGTGTTGCACTGTGTTTCATAGTCGTGGAGTTTGGGTGCAGGCTCAGTGGTTGCGTCGTTGCATCAGGTGAAATGTTATCCGGGCATGGGCGGAGTGATTGCCCAGCGCGCGCTGTTTGAACACTGGCCGGTATGACGGCGCACGTCAGATCCTTCGGACGGCGTCGTTCGGATCGGGCGAGTTGTTCACATTGCTTGGGCCGGCGCAGTTTGTATTGAGCGCGCGGTGTGATGGCTCAAGCCGGCCGTTAATGCAGGCTGTCGAGTTGGCTACGCGGATGGCGTGCGCTGCCGAGCCGCCCAATGGGCAGTCACTGCGGTGCAACGCAGCGCTCGTCCAAGCCGGTGGTGATGGCTCCAGGCTTCGCGCCGCCCGCCGGGGCGAGCCTTGTTCACTTGCGCGGAGCTAGAACGCCAGGCTGTTGAGATTCAGCATTTCCTCAACGTTGGGCAGCACGACCAGTTCGACACGCCGGTTCTTCATGCGTCCTTCGTCGGTGTCGTTGTTAGCGACTGGATCGGTGTCCGCGTAGCCTGCGGCGCTCCACTTCTTTGGATCCAACCCGCCACCGCCCTGTTCAACCGGAGCAGTGAGCGAGAGCAACACCGAACGGGCGCGCATGGCAGAGAGGCCCCAATTGTCCTTGAAACGCCCCCCTTGGAGCGGCTTGCTGTCGGTGTGACCGGCGACCTGGAATTCGCGCTTGAGCAACTCGGGATCGCTGCGCAGCACTTCAGAAACCTGCCTCAGGATGTCTTTACCGCCTTGCTTGAGCTTGTCTTCGCCTGAGTCGAACAACACGTCGCCGGGCAGCTGAATCAGCATACGATTGGCGCGCACTTCGACCTTCAGCCCCAACTCGGTCAGCTTCTTAAGCTTGTCGCGCAGTTGCTCAAAGCGCTTCTTGATCTCGTCCAGCTGCTCGGCGCGCCTGCGGAATTCCTCGTTCGCGCGGCGTTGCTCTTGCAGGCTCTGCGACAGGTTATCCACGTTGACGCCGCGCTCGAGCAGTTGCTTCTTCAGATCCTCTATCTGTTGCTGCGCTGCGCCATAGTCGGCCTCGCATTTGCGGTTGGACTGACGTTGTGCGTTCAACTGGTTGAGCGTCGACTCATTCTCACGCACTTTCTGATCCCATTCCTCTTGGCTGTAACCACACGCGACTACAGCTTGGAGAAGGGCAAACCAAAAAATAATTTTGAACAGCGATGCTGACGACGAAGAGCGCTTCCGCATTGTTTTCACCATTGGCGCGAATTGGTTTTTGCTCGCGCATTGGCCGCGTACAGCGATGGCAACGCAGCCGTCAAGCATCGCAAAAACAGCAGTATTAACGCTCGATTGTGGAGCAGCCGTTCAGTGCGCAGGGAGTCAGAAGAACAGCGGTGCTAGCCCGTGCAGGAATTACTGATTGGGCAAGTAAAATGCTCACTACGCAAAAACTGCGTGGTATGAATGCCTGAATCAGGGCACGAAAAAAGATCCCATGCACATTTTTCGTTGACACATCACTATAGGTGGCAATATACGTCTTGCAACATACCTCGGGTTTGTACGGCTACCTAGTCGATCATCCCTGGGTTCGCAGGAGGCAATGAACATGGCTGGAAAAAAGAAAGCAAAGAAAGCAGCAGCACCCAAAGCTGGCAAGAAGAAGCGCCGCGCCAAGAAGCGTCGCGCGAAGAAGTAAGGCTGCCGCCTCGGTTGGCTCAGCCCGAAAGGGCAGGGTTAGCTGGGGCGACGAGCGACCGGTACTGCGAAGAGCGGGCTCGGTTGAAACGGCGTGGGTCGCGTACCGGGAAGGGCGCGAACCACGTCGTTGTCTTTTGGGGTGCCTGTGCCATTAGGCTGCTACGCCCGTCGATTCGTCGGGTCGGAGGTGCTCAGACGCGCTCGGGACGCCTACTGGGACAGGCGCTAGTAGGTGCGCTCAAGGATTGAAGTTGAACGGGTAATTGCCCTGGGATTCAAAGCCGCGCGATGACGGTGGGAAGCTGATTTTGAGCACCGTGTCGATCACGCAGGCATTCAACTCAGCCACATTCAAATCGCTGCGCGCGGTGTTGATGGTGACTTCTTTGACCGTGCCCTTCGGGTTGATCACGAAGGAAATCGTCAAATTTCCCTTTAAACCAGGGTGTTTCTTGAGGGTCTCGTCGAAGCAAGCGCGGACCTTGGGGCGGTTGGTTTTGAAAACGTCTTGAATGACGGCCATGGTGCGCGTCTCTTCCACGGGTGCGTCGTCGTTTTCCGCGGCTGGCGCTGTTGCGGCCTTGGAGTCATCGGTTGCTGAAGTCGACGAGCCCGAAACGGATTCGGAGGGGTCGGTTTTTTGTGCCCCGGCTGCGCTGGATGGCTCAGCCGCCGCAGGGCTCTGCTCAGCGGGTTGTGCTGGCGAAGCAGCTTCGCTGTTAGCAGCGCCGCCGCCACAAGCGATCAAGACTGAGAGAGGAACGAGCAACGGTGAAATAGCGGTCAGGCTTACGATGCGCATGGGCGCAGCATAGCCCGAGCCTCAGCTGGTCAGCTATCCAGAAACGGTCGCCATTCGCTGAACGGCGCTTGCACGCTCATGGCGATCTGCGCGGCGGTCGACCAGCGGGGCCGAACCGGCACGCTGAGCAGCGGCATTTCTGCTTCACGGGGAGTGCGGCGGCCTTTTTTTCGATTGCAGGCGTGGCAGGAGGCAACCAGATTTTCCCAGCTGTCCTCGCCGCCGCGGCAACGTGGTAACACGTGATCGACGTTCAGTTCTCGGGGAGATCCGCGACGCCCGCAGTACTGACAGCGCCAGCCGTCGCGCAGCATCAAATTGCGACGGGTCAGCCGCACGCCCGTGTGCGGCACCCGATCGTAGTGGATCAGCTGCAGCACGCGAGGAATGCGCAGTGCACCGTTGACGATGGGCAGGGCTTCATCGTCGTTGCGCACCGGAAGTTGCCGCCAGTCGCTGAATTCGTAGGTTTCCCCACGCTCGTCGAGGGCGCGACCGCTGCCGCCGTAGAGC
>DATJEQ010000316.1:0-10639 GCA_035496495.1 Polyangiaceae bacterium | reverse complement strand
CCAAGCGAGGACGAAGTGCTTGCGCTCGGTCAGTGCAATGGGTTCGTTGTCCAGGTAGCTGAGTGGCATGTCAGTCGTCAGGCGCAGCTCAGCGCTGTAGCCTTCGAACGAAATGTGATGTGACCCCACGCTGCGGCGTGGCTTGCCGCGATCCCATCCAAGAATCGGATCGCACAGAACGCGAACGCGTGGCATTCCAGCCAATGGCTCGACAATGCGCACCAGTTTCGTTGGCCGAAAGCTCCGCTCGTGCTGAATGAAGCGCGGAGCAAAGTCGAGCACCCTGAATGAACCGTCAGGCCCATCGAAACGCGTTTCCAACACATTGGTGTTGGGTACGTAGCGCTGAATTCCGGGCGCCCCCGTGGTTGTACCAATAGTGAAACGACCCCCACTGTGCTCATCAAGCAACGTGCCAAAGATGGGTGGTGAGTCAAAATGCGGCATGCAGCACCAGACCACTGTGCCATCTTGCCTCACTAGCGCCGAACACTGGCAATTGCCGATCAATCCCAGATCCGCAAGCGTCATCGTTTGCACGTACCATCCTGGTGAGGGAGATCCACCATTATCTGGATGTTATTGGCATGCGGCGCGCAGCTCAATTTCTCCTGGCCCTATTGTTGGGCCTAGCCCTACTCACGGCCGTGGCGCATTTCACGCTGCGGCGCACAGTGGGGGAGTGGTTCCAACGTGATCTCGCCTTGCGCTCACAGTTGGCTGTGGATGCTGCGCGCCAAAGCCTGCAACTGGGTTGGGGTACGAGTCAGGCCCGGTTGAAAGGTGCGTTAACGGATATCACGCGCAACGAACGCAACCTCGGTACTGCGGCCTGCTCCGCCACAGGTCAGCTCCTTGCGGCCACTGACGCGTATCCCATGGAATTTTCATGCAGATCGGTCCTCGACCGGATGCAACAGGAGGGACGCGGCGATGCAGTGTCTTGGTCGATGACCCCTGATGTTCCCTCCGGGCGCCTGCACTTGAGTGTGATCCGTGTAGGTGTGGCAGGAAATGCGGATTCAGGTTTCGTGATCCTGCTTCAGGATCTGAGCTTTCTAGAAAGGCGTGAGGCCACAATTCGTAACTTTCTGCTGACTGCATTCTTTATCCTGTCTCTCGCGGCCTCGTTTGTAACCTTGTTGGTTGCCCGCTTCGCTTGGCGGGGTTGGACACTCGAGCTGCGACGGGCACTGCGCGGCAGTGCAAACAAGGACTTCCAGGCGCTGGTTCGGGATGTGCGTTCGCTGGCGGAGCGCTTGGCGGGGGAACGCGATCGCGAGGCAGTGGGGGGCAAGTGGACGCCACAGCGGCTGCGCAGCGCGCTGATTCAATACCTGGAAGGGGAGCGCATCGTTATATTGGCGAACCGAGAGCCTTATATCCACGAGCACACCGCGAATGGCATCGAGGTCCTTCATCCGGCTAGCGGCCTAGTCACTGCACTTGAACCGGTTATGCGTGCCTGTTCCGGTGTGTGGATCGCCCACGGTAGTGGCAGTGCAGATCGCGAAACTGTAGACAAGAAGGATCGTGTGCGTGTGCCACCGGGTGAGGAATCGTACCTTGTGAGGCGGGTATGGCTGAGCGAAGCAGAGGAGCAGGGCTACTATTATGGATTCTCCAACGAAGGGCTGTGGCCCTTGTGTCACGTGGCGCACAATCGCCCCATCTTTCGGGAGGAGGACTGGGCGCACTATGTTCACATCAACCGACGGTTCGCTGAGGCCGTGTGCGATGAGGTCGATTCCGACGATCCCACAGTTTTAGTGCAGGATTATCACTTCGCGCTCGCGCCGCGCATGATTCGCGAGCGTTTACCCAGAGCAACGATCATCAGCTTCTTTCACATTCCCTGGCCGAGTGCTGAGCGCATTGGTATCTGCCCTTGGCGCAGCGAACTGATCACGGGTCTTCTGGGTTCAAGCATTGTCGGGTTTCAAACGCAGCAGCATTGCATGAATTTTGTCGATTCGGTCGACGCCTTCGTGGAAAGTCGGCTCGACCGTGAAAAGAGTGCCGTCATTCAAGGATCGCGCAGGACTCTGGTTCGTTCCTATCCGATTTCAATTGAGTGGCCAGTGCGCTGGCTGGAAAAGATGCCTTCCAGTGTCGAATGTCGGCTGCAGGTGTTAGATGAGCTTGGTTTGCCTCATGACGCACTGTTGGGCGTGGGTGTGGATCGGCTGGACTACACGAAGGGCATCGAAGAACGCTTGCTCGCCGTCGACGATCTATTGACGCATCATCCAGAATTTCGAGGAAAATTCAGGTTCGTGCAGCTGGCCGCGCCCAGTCGAACGAAGATTGGTCACTACCGCGAACTCAACGACCGGGTGGAAGCACTTGCCAACGAGATCAATAACAAATGGGCGGCAGACCGCTATCGCCCCATTGTTTTGCGGCGTTCGCATCACGAGCCTGCCACCGTCTTCAAATATTATCGGGCGTGCGATCTCTGCTATGTGAGCAGCTTGCACGACGGAATGAACTTGGTGGCGAAGGAATTCGTGGCTGCCCGTGACGACGAACGGGGTGCTTTGGTATTGAGTCAGTTCACCGGAGCGGCGCGTGATCTCACGGAGGCGTTGATCGTGAATCCTTACGACGTGCGTCAAGCAGGCGATGCCCTAGCCGCTGCGCTGCGCATGCCCGCCTCAGAGCAGCGCGAGCGCATGCGATCGATGCGGCGCGTGGTGTCCGAGTTCAACGTGTACCGTTGGGCGGGGCGGATGGTGATGGATGCCGCGGAAATACGACGCCGAGAGCGTATCTCGGGTCGACTGACCACTTTGACTCGCATTCAGGTCGACGGCCTATGAAGCACCTGCTCGCTGCTCAGCAGGCCCAGGTTCTGGAGCAGTATGCACGATCGCGGGTTGTCCTGGCATTTGACTTCGACGGCACGCTGGCGCCCATCGTTACCCGGCGCCATGCGGCTGCAATGAGGGCGAGCACTCGCAAGTTGCTCACACAGCTGAGTCAGGTTTACCCGTGCGCAGTTATTTCAGGGAGGAGTCGTGCCGATACGATCCAGAAAATAGGGGGGATCGCCCTGGCAGAGGTCATGGGCAATCATGGATTGGAACCGGGAAATGTTGGTCGGTACGCCAAAGACGTTTCCGCGATGTTGCCGGTGTTGCGCAAACGCCTTCAAGGCATGGTTGGAATCGAAATCGAGAACAAGCGGTTGTCGATTGCGGTTCATTATCGCCAGGCACGAGACAAGCAGAAGGCCTTGGCTGCAATCCGTGCTGCGGTGGCACTCTTGCCTGTCCCAGTGCGTGTGGTTTCAGGCAAGCAATTGTTGAATTTGCTGCCGCTTGGCGCTCCGGGCAAAGGACAAGCGCTGTGGAAGTTGCGGCGAAGGCTTCGTGTAGATCGTGCGGTGTTCGTGGGCGACGATATCACGGACGAGGACGTTTTTTCGTCCGGGCAGGCAAATTTGCTGGCGGTCCGCGTCGGGCGATCAAAGGCGTCAGTGGCCGCATATTTCCTGCGCAATCAACGAGAGATCGATCGCCTGCTTGAGCAACTGCTCAAGTTGCGACGCAACCGTTCACAGTAATGAACTCCTCGCGCAATGCGTCGTCACGCATGGCGATGGGGAGGATTACGGCGCGGGTGTCTTCCAGCAATTTGCCTTCGATGGCGCCACCGTCGAGGCGTGAGATCACGACCCGTTCGACGTAGCCCGCTGCGCTGGCCCTGATCTGGTAGGTGCAGATCACGATGCCGAGTGCGAACAACGCGCCATGCAAGGCTGCGACACGGGGGGACGGGCTGCTGTGATCGATCTCTACGGCATTGAGCTGCGAGCCGTTTTGCTCGAAGTTGACGGTTGCTGCACGGTGATTCATACGGTGCTTCATGAAGGTCCTTCAGTTGCGGGAACGGCGCCCCGCTTGCGAATACCGTTCCATCCAGAGGGGCTCCGTATCTCGCTGAAAAAGGCCATTGATCAGCCCGTGACCTGTGGGGATTCGCCACATAGCGACGATTCGCGGCGATTTTGCGTCAATCCATAAGTGGTCGCGAGTCATCACAAAGGGGCCGTTCACCGTGGACTCGCGTCGAAGTTTTATTGCTCGGGCACGGCGTGGGAACCGTTCTTGCAGAGGCGCCGTTCGCTATGATGAACCACAAGAATCCTGGGTATCAATCTCTGTTTTGGTTGTCGCTATTGTGCGTTGCATATTGCCGCGCGTGTGGCGATTCCCACGTTGGTGTGGAGATCACCACTGACGCCGGTAACGCGGGCGGTGGTAGCAGTGGCCACGCCGGCCGTGGTGGCAATGCGGGTCACAGCAATGCCGGCAGCAGCACTGCGGGGCACGGCAACGCTGGCACCAGCAATAACGACAGCGGGCTGGGTGGGGTCGACGCTGGCTCGCTCGATGCGGCTGTAGCCGATGCCGATGCTGGGCCAGATGCCGCAGGCCCTGACGGTGGCGTGCTGCCGGGTGTTTGTCCCGTCGACGATGGCAAATGCATTTTCCGAAATGAGACTTTTGGCGACGAACAATATTGGACGGACATTTTGGGACTCCAAGAAGTAGTGCAAGCGTTGACTCCGACTGCCGCATTGGGCGTCGGGCTCAAAGTCGACGCCGATGCCGTACCTCCCGACGTGCTCGCGGCAGCCGATCTCACAGCTCCTGAAACGACCGCCGCGCTGCTCAGCCTCAACGCGGTGGTGGGCGTGCGCGCCACAGTGGAAAATGGGCAGATCATGCGGATCGGAATCACCTGCGCGCTGTGTCATTCGACCGTCGACAACTCGATTGCGCCCGGCATTGGCAGTCGCCTCGACGGCTGGCCCAATCGAGATCTGGATCCCGGCGCGATCATCGCCATGACGCCCGGCGTCGACGCTATTGCGCAGAAGTTGGGCGTCGCCACCGCAACGGCGATCAGTACTCTAAATAGTTGGGGCCCGGGTCGTTACGACGCCCGTTACAATCAGGACGGCGAAAGTTTCCCGGTAGAAATCCCGCCTGCCTACGGCCTCGCGGATGTGGCGTTGGAGACCTACACGGGCGAAGGCCCTGTGACCTATTGGAACAACTACGTCGCGGTCACGCAAATGGGCGCCCAGGGTTCGTTTCACAGTGATGCGCTCAACTTGGACATTGTTGCTCATCCAGATCTAGTGGGGCCACGACTGCCGGCATTGCGCGACTACCAGTTCTCGCTCAAGCCTCCCCCGGCACCCGTGGGAACCTTCAGCGCCGCCGCCGCAGTACGGGGCGACGCATTGTTCGCACAATATTGCGAAAGTTGTCACGTCGAGGACACCAGCTTCACCGACGCGCCCACATTGCACGACCCGACCGAGGTGGGCACCGACACCAACGAAGCCAGGCGCAGTCTCACTGGCAAGTACCGCACCACACCTATACGCGGTGCATGGAGTCACCCCCCATATTTCCATGACGGCAGCGCCGAAACCTTGCGCGATCTGGTGATCCACTACGACGCACAATTCGGCTTGGGCCTCACCGGCAAGGAGCAGCAGGATCTGACCGAGTACTTGAAGTCACTGTGAGCGGCGGCTCGCCGCTCTGTCAGGCCGCTCTGTCAGAACGATTCAAGCTACTTGTTCAAAGGGCAGTTCGTAGCAGTGGGATAATTCACGTACTCGCGACCCAAGTTGGTGAGCTGCCCAGAGGTGGTGTCGAGCAGATTGACGTTGTTGGTCGCGGTCGAGAAGCGCCCGCTGAACCAAGCGTAGCGCTTGACGGCGGGTTCTTCGAATTCCAGGTACTGCACCGCGGCCTTCATGTACGCAATCTCCGCGGCTTGATTGGTGTCATCGACGTTCTCGTCGAGACACGAGAACTCCGTGAGCCAGATCGGGCGATTGTTACTCCAGCTGTGGGATTTGATGTTGGAGATGTAATTCTTCAGGTAATCGACCTTGCACGCGTACCAGTGGACGGCGATGTAATCGACTTTGCAGCCGGGACATGCCGCGAAAAATTTGTCCAAATACACAAACGGATCGGTTTCCCAGCAACCGCCCCCGCAATAGTTGAGCGCGGGGGAGGCGATCGCGGCTCCAGTCGCGGCAGCAACCTGTTGGACTTCGGGCCACTTCGCTGCAGCCTGCTCGGGGCTGAGGTTAGCTTGAGAGAAGAAATTCGGCTCGTTGAATCCAAGCAGCGTCTTGACTGGGTAACGCCCCTGGTTGCTGAGCATATTGCTGCTCGCCGAGCTGACGGTGAATTGCTCGTCCCACAACATTGGCACAAACTCGACCGGAATGCCGGCATAGCTAGTGCGAACCGCGGATTCAGGCAATTGCGACCAGTTGTACCACCAACCGATCCCCTTCGCGAGCGCGGTGAGATCGGCAACGGAATTCTGTCCATAAGCAACGCCACGTTTGCATTGATCCAGCGAACCGGCGCTCGCTTGACAGGTGCCAGCGCTGCTGCAGGTTAAGCCGGTTCCGCAACTGCCGCAGCTGCCGCCGCACCCATCAGGTCCGCAGGTCTTTCCCGAACACTGGGGTGTACAGGCGGTGCTGGCGGATCGCACATCCAGGTAATTCACATTTGTGGATCCGGTGTCCATCACTAGGCGCAGCTTGTGAGAGCCAGATGCGATGGAAATGTTCCGCGCGATCACGTCGCCATAGGCCTGCCATCCGCCGGAAGGCGCCGTCATTGGGCCGCTGACGTTTACCCCATCGAGCTCCAAATGCACCGTCTTGCCGGTTGCGTTCGAGGCCATACGCACCGTGATATCGAATGCGGCGGTGCTACTTGCGGAAACGTCGTACTCCAGCCATTCGCCAGCGACCGTCCAACCGATGTTGCACACGCCACCCTTTGAATCCGTGGTGGTTTGGGCATCGACGTCGGTTGAGGAACAGGACGGGGTGCCTGAGTTGCCCGTCGTGGTGTCGTAAAAGCGCACATATGCCTCGGCCTCGATCTTGGCGGGTAGCTGGACTGCGCTGGGTGGTGGAGGTGGCGGTGGCGTCACATCTGGGGCGTAGACTTCGAATTCGTACAGTGAGTTGCCGTAAGCCGTGCCGCGCTTGGTTGAATACATGCGCACGTAGCGAGCAGAGCCCGACAGTGCGATGTCGTCGACTCCGCCGTTGCCTGCGGCATCGCCGTAGATTTTGGTCCAGGTGGTTGCGTCGCTGGAGATCTGAATTTCGTAGTTCGAACTGTACGCGGCTTCCCAGCGCAGCACGACGCGATTGATACTCTTCACCGAGCCGAGATCGACGCGGATCCATTGTGGATCACTGAACGCAGAGGACCAGCGAGTCGTCGTATTGCCGTCGACGGCCTTTTCCGGGCCAAGGGTGCTCGATTGTGTGGACGAGGCAGTCGCGGTGCCGGTTAGTTTCAGCGCATCGGAAATCTGCGCTAATGACAATCCTGTCTCTTCTGTGTGATCGCCAGGGCCGCACGCGGTCAGCAGACCGATAGTCAATCCCAGGCAAAAAAGGCGGCTGATTTTCATGTGTTCGAACTCCTGGCACTCGTGTGAGGCGTGGGACGGGGGTTATGCAGGACAAGTTCCCCGGAAGCAGCTGATAGCGCTGAGGCCACAATTTTCGACCCGAATTAGCCATGAGACGAATCAACGCGCTGTGGCGTCGTGCCACCCGGGCCCATCTGGATTTCATCAGTAATTTTCGCTGCCTCTGAACTCGGCGTGAAGGTTGCATGAAGGGCAAGCGAGTTCGGCACAGGGAGGTGCGGACATGTTGAATGGACAGGTCAAGATATCGTGGTGGGCCTTGCGCCTGAGCTACGGATTGGTGCCTATCGTTGCAGGATTGGACAAATTCACCAACCTGCTCACCCATTGGACGAAGTATTTGAGTCCAGTGATCCAGCATTTGCTTCCCACCTCCATGTCGGCAGTTACCTTCATGTATGGGATTGGGGTGATTGAGATCGTTGCTGGTCTCTTGGTGCTGTCCAACTTCGTTCGTTGGGGAGCCTACGTTGTTTGCTTCTGGTTGATTGGAATTGCGATCAATCTAGTGAGTACGGGTCAGTACTACGACATTGCCGTGCGCGATTTGGTGATGGCCGTGGGCGCGTTCGCGTTGGCTCAATTGACGGAGGCGGGCGCTGGAGAAGGTGCGCTGGGCACAGGGCGGTCTAGGCGAGTCTTTCATCCGTCAGTGCCGTCTCACAACATGGGCGCTTGATGACTGCGCGGATCCCCCGGTCACCTGCCGATCAGTAACAGTTGCACAAATGGCCAATCTGGGTCTACCCACTGCCGTGCGATACGAAATCGCGCAGCGGTTGCCCAATCAGCGATTTCACTAACGGAAAATCGATAACTTGATTCCGTCCACAAGCTCTCCCCCGAGCGAATTTGTAGTGTGCGCTGCAATCTGGGGATGGTCACTGTGCAATCCATGGTCGCAAACAAGTGCATCTCGATGCGACGATGGTCGGCGTTCCACAAGCTTTTGTGGACGAACGCATCAAGTGGAAAATTGGCCTGCCAGTGACGGTTTAAGCGGACCAACACATTCTTGTTGAATGCGGCGGTGACGCCCAGTGAGTCATCATAGGCTCGTATGAGCGCTCCTGGATCCTTTTCCAAATCGACAGCCAAAACCAGGGCATCCCCCTCATTCATTACTTGCCGCATCTCTTTGAGGAATGCGGCGGCTTCATAGGGATCGAAGTTGGCCAAGTTGCTGCCAAGAAACAGCACCAAATTGCGTTCGCCAGATTTTCCCAGCGCAACTGCCTGCCGCAATCCGGTGATATAGTCAGCGTGGATTGCCTGCATCTGTACCCATTCGATGTGTTGCAGCGCTCGCTGACAATTTCTGAGCGCATAGTCTGAAATATCGACCGCTGTGAACTCCACATTCTGGCGTCGAGCTGCGAAACCTGAGAGCAACACCGACGAAAGTTTCCCGGACCCTGGACCGAGTTCAATCACTCGATTGCTTGCAAGCTCGACTAACTCGGGCAGAGAATCCTGCAGCAGACGCAACCCAATTCTTGACAGCGGATATTCCGGCAGCAGCGTGATGGCGTCGAACAAAGCGGAGCCGAGTTCGTCATAGAGAAATGCCGACGGAATGCGCAGTGGTTTGCTGCCCAAGCTGTAGCGCAAGATTGCGTCTGTGATCATGTGCCCTCTGCACAACGAAAGGTCGCGTACACGTACGGATAGTGGGGTTGAAACCAGTTGCGAAAACTGCGACGCATGAGGCTGCCATCGGTGCAAGGGCTTCCACCCTTCAACACGAAATGACGACCATCAAAGAAATTCGCCGAATAGCCTGGATAGAAGGCCTGCGGCGCGAAATTCGGGAACGGGGCGAACACCGAACTGGTCCAGTTCCAACCGTTTCCTACCAGACCGTGCGCGCCATAGGCGCTTTGACTTTCTGGGTATGCGTCGACCGGCCCAGGGTCGCAGGCATGTACCTGTGACGGATTGGAAATTCCGAAGGCCGCACGGTGCCACTCTGCCTCACTGGGTAGGCGTTTCTGCAAGAAGCAGGCGTAGGCGTTGGCTTCGGCATGACTGACGTAGACCGGCCAAGCTAAAGGCAATGGCACGCGTGTGAACATGGCGCGCCACTGCCAGCCTGTGGTCGAGCGCTCCCAAAAGGAAGGATGTTCGATGCCCGCCCGCTCGCGCCAAGCCCAGTCAGCGGGCCCCCAGAAACTGCGTTCTTGATACCCTCCGGCTTCGACGAAATTCAGGAAAGCCCCATTGGTGACAGGGTATCGTTGCATTCGAAACTTGGGCACCCAATGACGGTGTTCGTCGCATTCGTTGTCCCAAACGAAACGACCAGCTGCCTTCGGTGCCCCCAGCGTTGCTTCACCGCTCGGAATGACAATCCAGTCATTGCTCGGTTCAGGGGTTGCAATCCGCGTTGGCGCAAGTCCGAGCTTCTTCGCTGAAAACGGCAGTCGATGAAGTAGGTAACACAACGTTTCGGCGTGCATCAAGCGGTGCTCAATACAAGCCTGCAGCGCCCAACCCCGATCCAACCAACCTACAAACGGCAATTCATCAATGACTCGATTCACCTGCTGGCGCAGCAGTGCGTTCCACAGCCGCACCACGTGCAAGGTTGGCCAACTGTCCCTACTCTCATTGGGTTCATCGCCCAAAGCGGGGTCGATGCCAAATGCAAATAATCGCTCAAACTCCCTGGAATGCGAGGGTAGCCCGGCGAGGCGGTGACACAGCAGATTCCAATCGAAAGTCTCTAAATGCCCCAAATAGAAGATGAGGCG
Organism: Polyangiaceae bacterium; assembly: GCA_035496495.1. Lineage (GTDB taxonomy): Bacteria > Myxococcota_A > Polyangia > Polyangiales > Polyangiaceae > SZUA-265. The sequence continues at coordinate 380 of DATJEQ010000316.1, read as the reverse complement.
GTGGCGCTCTGCAACAGGTCGTTCGTAGAAGGCACTGGGTCTGATTCGAGCGAACAACCGATCTGTGATGGCACGTGCCCTGAGCAAACGTCGCTTAAGCTCGTGTCGAAGGGCACGAGTACTCTGCTGCTTGTGGTCGTGCCGGATGGAGTGAGTCGTCACACCGATGCAACCGGAGCACGTGCTGTGCCACGCACTCCTGCTTAAAGCGCACGTGTTTGCTCGCTCGCGTGAGGCATCCGACCACGATCTACCGCATCGGCGAGCCCCACTGAGCGAGGGCACCGATGCGAAATGCCTCGGTGCATCCTGCCACGCCATTGCGACAGGCTCAATTCGTGAACAGTTTGCCCGGGCACGCCGATTTGTGAAGTTGCATG
>DATJEQ010000315.1:0-7910 GCA_035496495.1 Polyangiaceae bacterium | reverse complement strand
GCCAGATCCCCGCTCCCTCGGATACGATTCATGACGACTGTTCAAAAGTTCCCTGCGTTGACGGTGTGGGTAAGTGCATGGACCAGGTGTGTGTGCCGGTCGGCTTGCACCTGAGTGACGTTTGTCATGTGAAGGACGAGCTAGGTAGACCGATCCCGCGTGCAGCATATAATTGCTCAACGCTCAACTGCGCGAAAGATCCCGACACACACGCGAACGATTACTACTGTCGCGCGCCCGCCGTAGTCTCTGATGCCTGTGCCGGCGACGCAGCGGCTGTGTGCGAGACGGGATCGTTGTGCGCCGCCAGTGGTATTTGCAAGGCGCGCGCCCCCGACGGGTTCAAGTGCTCGGTTAATCAGGATTGTCGATCGGGCAGCTGCAACACAGATACAAAGACCTGCGACTATCGTGAAACCTGCCACTTCTCCTGGGCCGACAAAGTCACGCAGTGACATTGAGTTGCCTGCCTTGCCCGCAGGAGGTAATCAAGCGTGAGGACGCTTGCCCCAACTGGGTGCGCGGAGGTGCCAAATGCGAAGAATCAGACGGGCGGGGGTTTCTTTGTTGTGGTTGGCAGGCTTCGGTCGTGGCCTGTGGGGGCGCAGCTCGCGGCGCACGCTAAAACGCTTGCGGGATGAGTGGCGCTGACCCAATCCCGCTGAATCCCTCAAGGCACTTCCAGTGTGCCCATTTGGTGTTGGGCTTCGCCAAGAGAGCGCAGTGCGCCGCGCAGGACTGCGGGGGTGCTGGTGAAGGCGTTGATGGAGCCGAATTGGATTTGGTCCATGGGCTGCAGCCATTGCGCCTCTTCGGAGCTGACGGGTTTGCCGTTCACGCGCGTGCCGTTCAGGCTTTTGGCTTCGAACAGGTAGAGCGCGCCGCTGCTGTCCATCTCGAACCAGGCGTGGAGCTTCGAGACGCTGGAGTGACACAGGGTGACATCGGAGCCCTTGTTGCGCCCCACACTGATCTTACTGGCCTCCTTCAAATGCCCGCCTTCGCGCTTGAACAGCGGCAACACAAAATGCCGCGCCCCACTGAGCTTGGCCAAGAGCTGTATACGATCCATCCCTTCTAGACTGGCGCGCGCCCCCGCGGCGCGCAGTGCGGGAAATGTCACCGTGGTTGCGGCGCTCACCGCGGAAGGGGAGGGGGGCCTACCGATCAGGGCATGATTTTCAACCAACCCGGCTTCCAGCTCTGGACAATCGTCGCGCAACTCCACCAATAAGAATTGGATACCGGAATAACGGGCGTCGAGCTGGGAGCTGGGCAAGCGCTTGATCTCGTCGATAAGCGCGCTCGGCTGCAGATTGCTGAAGATGGGCTCATCACTCATGGGGAACCGCCCCACTGGGCTCAGACGGGCTGTGCGGCGCTTGATTCGGCCCCGAATTGCCCTTCGGTTTCGGCCCAGGCCAGATCACAAGCAGCAACCCGAGGCCGCCCATTGCACACAGCCACCACGCGGAGTGGGAAAGAAAATACAGCGCGCCGCTCGCGATTGCCCAAACTAGGGCTGCTCCGATCAACGCGCGCGCCGACATGGGCGCGAGCTTAACCCGAACCGCACGTGGGTGACAGCGCTAAGCCCAAAGCCGCTTCAAACGCGGGTCAAACCGCAGGCCAGCGCGACGTCGTCGCGATAGCCCTTCCAGGCTTCCAAACATTGCGCAAGCGCGCTGACGCAATGCGCATGCTCTTGCTCTGGGATGTGATCGAGCACGATTCGCCACGCGGCGCTGCGGTGCTCGCCTTCGACACTGCGATGCGCCTTGGTGAGCGCCAAATGCTCCACCTTCAATCCATAGTGCCGCACGAGCGGGTGATCGGTAAGGGGCGGCACTGGGCGTTTCTCCGACTTGGAATCGATTTCGCCGCGTTCGTATTGCGTGCCCTCGACGAACAGCGTGGTGACCACTGTTGCCGGCGCCCAACCTTGGCGTTGAGTTAAGTCATCAAGCACGGCGCGGTAGCGTGCGGCAGCGGGCAGCAGTTGAATATTTTCGAAGCGGCCGAGATCCATGCCCAGCCCCTTGGGGTATTCCAAGAAGAGCTCCGGGTGCGGACGCCCCGCGGCGAGGCCGCCCGTTTCTTCTTCGTACAAATTCTCAGCCAGCTCGCGTCGCACCGCTGCCACTGGACATTGAACATACGCGCGCCCCACCATCACAGGAAAGTCGCGCACGTAGGTTTCGTATTCCTGCTCAAAGTGCAGGTGGAGCTTCTCCTTGCCCACCTTGCCGGAGGTGAACAGGGGCCAGGCCCAGTGGGTCTTTTGCTCCATCACCTTGAGGAGCTGCTCGCAGAATTCGTCCCGCGTCATTGGTGCGGCAAATGATCCCCCGGGGCGTTCTGGCTGGGAAAGTTTCCCGGTAAGTTTTGCACCGCAGAAGCAGGCTGGCTACGCTGAATTCACCATGATTGTCGGCGTTCCCACTGAGGTCAAAGAGCATGAATACCGGGTCGCACTATTGCCGGTGGGCGCCGAGGAGTTGACCCGTAAAGGGCACCGCGTGCTGGTCCAGCGTGGGGCGGGGTCCGGCAGCGGCATTACCGACAGTGAATACCAAGCCGCTGGCGCAACGCTGGTGGCTGACGCGGCGCAGGTGTGGGGCGACGCGGAGTTGGTGGTGAAGGTCAAAGAGCCGCAGCCCGCGGAGCTGCCAAAACTAAGAAATGCACAGATGTTGTTTACGTTCTTTCATTTCGCGGCGAGTCGCGACCTGACGGAAGGTGTGTTGCAGTCACGCGCCACGGCGCTGGCATACGAGACGCTGGAGGACGAGACTGGGCAGCTCAAATTGCTCACCCCAATGAGCGAAATCGCGGGGCGCCTGAGCATCCAAGCCGGCGCCAAGTACTTGGAAAGGCCGCAGGGCGGACGGGGGGTGTTGCTGGGGGGTTCACCCGGAGTGGAACGCGGGCACGTCACGATTCTGGGAGGCGGCGTGGTGGGCAGCGAAGCGGCAAAGGCGGCGGCGGGGCTGGGCGCAAATGTGTTCATTCTGGACAACAACGTCAGTCGCTTGCGCGAGCTGCGCGATTTGATGCCCAGCAACGTGACACCATTGTTTGCCGATCGACATGCGATCAAAAGAGAACTCACTTTGGCAGATCTCCTGGTGGGCGCGGTGCTGGTGCGGGGTGCGAAGGCCCCCAAATTGGTAGAGCGCGCGGATCTGAAAACAATGAAGCCGGGCAGCGTGATCGTGGATGTCGCGGTGGATCAAGGAGGCTGCGTGGAAACCACGCGCCCTACCACTCACAGCGATCCGGTGTACGTCGTCGACGACATCATCCATTACTGCGTCACCAACATGCCGGGTGCGGTCAGCCGCACCAGCACCTATGCGCTGTGCAACGCCACATTGCCCTACATTCTCCAGCTGGCCAATAACGGCTTGATCAGTGCCGCGAAACAGAGCGCGGAGCTTCGCAGTGCAGTGAATATTCACAACGGGGTGGTTACTCAAGCAGCCGTGGCGCAGTGCTTTGGGCTTTCGTATCAAGCGTTCAAGGCCTAAAATGCTGGCATGAGCGAAAGCGCCTGGCAAACGACCAATCATTTCTTGACCGAGGGCTTCAGCGCGCTGGGGCTCGATCAGCGCTACCGCGCTTTGTTGACCACTCCTATGCGGGAGCTGCGCGTTGAGATCCCCGTGATGCGCGACAATGGGTCGGTCGATATTTTCGTGGGCTTTCGCGTGCAGCACGACAACGCGCGCGGCCCTTGTAAAGGCGGCTTGCGTTTTCATCCGGAGGTCGACATTGAGGAGGTGCGCTCGCTGGCGAGCTTGATGACCTGGAAGACGGCGCTGATCGGGGTGCCGTTCGGAGGGGCGAAAGGCGGCATTCAAGTCGACCCCAAAATGCTCAGCCGCGCCGAGCTGGAGCGCATGACGCGACGGTTTGTGGATTTGATCGGGGATTTCATCGGGCCGGATGTGGATATTCCGGCGCCCGATTTGAATACGAACGATCAAGTGATGGGTTGGATTTTTGATCAATACAGCCGACGCTACGGCTTCAATCCGGCCGTTGTCACCGGCAAGCCAGTGGCGTTGCACGGCTCCAAAGGTCGCGCTGCGGCTACTGGGCGCGGGTGCATGCTGGCAGTCCGCGATGTGCTCGCAGCCTCAGGGCGCGATTTGACTGGCACCCGTTTCGTCATTCAAGGGTTCGGCAATGTCGGCAGTTGGCTTGCGCGCGAGCTTCACGTAAGCGGCGCGCGCGTGATCGCGGTCAGCGACGTTCACGGCGGCGTCTTCAGTAGCGACGGCTTGGATATTCCAGCCCTGAGCGCCTATGTGCAAGAACACGGCTCAGTTCAAGGCTTTCACGGAACCCAAGCCATTTCCAACGAGGCGCTGATGCGCTTGGAATGCGACGTGTTGGTGCCCGCCGCACTCGGACACGTGATCGACAAGAAGACTGCCAGCGAAATTCAAGCGCGCTTTGTGCTCGAAGCCGCCAACGGCCCCTGCACAATCGAAGGGGACGCCGTCTTGCGGCAGCGCAGCATTGTGTGCATCCCGGATATCTGGGCGAACGCAGGCGGCGTCACCGTGAGCTACTTCGAGTGGACACAGAATCGACAAGCGATCAGTTGGGACGAAACCGAAATCAACAGCCGCTTAGAAGCCCACATGCACACCGCCTTCGAAGCCATCACCGAAACCGCCCAATTCCGCAAACTCTCCCTGCGCACCGCCGCCTTCGTCGTCGCCATCGAACGCGTCAAACAAGCGACGGATTTGCGGGGGTATGGTTAAGGGCCAGTTGGCATTGGCGCCTGAGAGCCAGGCCATTGAGGCGAGAGTGTCCTGACCTTACCTCACAGCAGCGCTTCGATCGCCTGAGTGAGTTCGGCACTCATGGGGGTGACTCTCGCGCCGAAGTGTTTGACTAGGTGGCCTTGGCGATCGATCAGGAATTTGTTGAAATTCCAGCTCACCGAATCTTTGTCGTTGGAGGTCAGCCATTGATACAGCGGGTGTTGGCCTTCGCCTTTGACCACGATCTTCTCGAACATCGGGAAGGTGACGTGGAACTTGGTGCTGCAGAATTCCTTGATCTCTTCATTCGTGCCGGGCTCTTGGTGGCCGAATTCATTAGCGGGCACGCCCATCAACACCAACCCGCGGGCGGCATACTTTTCGTGCAGTTGCTCTAGGCCCTGATATTGCGGGGTGAAGCCGCATTCGCTGGCCACGTTCACAATCAAGAGCACTTTGCCCTTGTATTGAGCGAGGCTGAGCGGCGCGCCGTCGATGGTATTCAGCGAGAAGTCGTAGACGGATTGTGTGGTCATGGGGGCCGTCCTTTCGCTGGCCTTGACGGGCGGTGGGGTTTGATTGCAGCCCAGCGTGCACAGCACGCTCGCCACAGATGCAGCGATGCTCAGGCCAACAAACTTCATGCCTGTCTTTTAGGCAACGCTTTGAATTCGTCAAGTGGCCGGCAACTACCTGCAGCTCCCGCCGGTGGTGCTGCTCGGATCAGCTTCACAGTTTGCGGAGGTTGGCATCACGCACGAGCCAGTGCAGAGGTGACCGCAGTTTCCCTGCTGAAGGTCGTCGCCAGCTTGAGTCAGATCGCTCGAAGACTGGTTGATGAACACCGTGCAGTGGCAGGCGGTGGCCAATTGGATCGAGGTTTGACATTGTCCAAGAGCGCCGACTGTGCATCGGCGTGCTACTGCAAGGGCGTCCTCGTAGTTGTGGGTAAGGACGTCACATTGTTGTGCGCTTGTTCCACCGGCACCGCCGCTCGCCGGCGTTCCTCCACTGGATGTACCCCCTTGGCCACTCGTGCCTGCGGTGCCCCCCGAACCGCCGCCGTCAGCCGACGATGAGCAACCGAGCGCGCAACAGGACACGAATAATGCCGCCAACGCGGGCACTCTCAGGGTGGATGGCAGGGTCATATGCACGGGACGTTAGAGCATAAGCTGTGCCAATTCATTGCGGAACTGGCCTTCCAGCGTAAATGCGGCGTCGGAGCGCCTTTCGGGAACCTCCGGAGGCCCGAAGAACCGGATCAAACTGTCCGAAATCCTTGGCACAACTTGGCACGACCATGCCCGAGACCGTTAAGGCGTACAGCTGGCCATCATGCAGCCGAGATCGGTGTAATTGCCGTTCACGCATTCCTTCTCAAAGCAGCAATCGTTGCCGCCGGCGGCATTGTTGTACGTGTGGCCCATGGTCATCTGCGGCGTTGGATTGCCGCGGTAGCAGCGCGTCGTCCACGGGTACTCGTTGGTCATGTGGTAGTGATAATCCCCGTTGGGCCCAATGTGCCCGTTGCATTCGTCGAGCTTGTTGTCGCCATCGGAGTATTCGTTGGCGTCACCGGCGTAAGTGTAATCTTGATACGCGCAATCCGAAGGATCGTTGTCGCCGCCGGAGAGCACATAGGAAGATCGCATTTCGACAATCTGCGCACAGGCTGCATCCAAGCATTCGCACGGGCCGTAGATCGGATAGCCGTCGGCGATCCAGCCGATGATGGGCGAGGGAGAGAGGCAATTGTCCCCCTTGAGATTGCCGTCTTGAGCATCGGGGAACATGCAGCTCGTTACAAGCGCGTGGTAGTGGTATTTCCCTTGCGGGTTCGGATGCCCTTCGCACAGGTCGCCGTCGACTTCGATACCCGCCGGATCCGCATAATGCAGCATGCCGCCTGAGGCGCTGGGCGACGAGATCTGCACGCCATTGATCGCGACGCCCACTCCGCCGACGACCGTTGCCTGCTTGGGTGTGGCATTGAACGCTGGATTGAGCGGGAAGGTGTACGTTGCCGTCGTCGGGATCAGCGTATTGGCGAAAGAGGTGCGCGAAGGGCTTGCCCAATCGATCAAATATTGCGGCACGCTGTTGCTGGTGACGGTCATCGTCGTCGCAGTGCAGCTGACCGACAATGTCGGATCAGCGTAGGCCCCATTGGGATCGGGCAACCAATCCGACAAATCCAAGAATGTTTCCTCGTGGCAATTGGCGTTGGTTTCCGGCAAATGCGCGTCGTTCTGATTCGCGGGATTGCCATAGTAGATCTCTTCACAGGTCGCGCCGTTCCAGGGAGCGATGCAGCTGCACGTGAAGCTGGCAAAGCCGTCGCTGCAGCCTCCGCCGTTCGCGCAAGGGTCACTCGCGCATTCGTCTACGTCTGAGGTGCAGTCGACTCCGGTGTAACCGGTGACGCAAGAGCTGCACAAAGGCGGTGCCCAATTGCCGGTGCACGCGCATTGCGCGCTGCCTGAGCTGTTGTCGCAAGTGCCATGACCGTTGCACGGATCGGGCGAGCACGGATCCGCGGATCCCGCCCCGCCACTGCCGCCATCACCCCCGCTGCCGCTGCTGCCCCCAGTGCCGCCGTTGCCGCCACTGGGCATGCCGCCCGTGCCGCCAGCTGGGCCGCCTCCGCCGCTCCCGCCCTGGCCGCCCATGTTAAAGAAGCCGCCCGTGTTGAAGAAGCCACCGGTGTTGAAACCGCCACCAGCCGACGCGCCGCTCGCACCACCGCTGTTCGTGCCCCCACCGCCGTCTCCAGCCGTGGCCGCACCGCCACTTGGAAAACCGCCCGCTTCGTTGCCTGCAATTCCGGCGTCCGTTTGGTTGCTGGAGCCACCGGTAGTTGGGCTGGCAGAGCCAGCGTGATGGTTCCCCGTCGACGATCGAGTGCCGCCCGACGACGAGCCCGGCGCACTCGCGTCCTTATTCAGATTGCTGAAGTGACTCGGATTCGAGCTACCGCAACCCGCCGTCACTCCTAGGATGAGAACGAGCTTGGGGGCATCCCGCAGAATCCGCACAGCAGCTAGGCTACCACGACAGCCGCCACAGGTCAGCGGTTACAGCCCATTGATCCACTGACGCACGGTGTCGATATCGGAGGCGGAAAGC
>DATJEQ010000314.1:0-5431 GCA_035496495.1 Polyangiaceae bacterium | reverse complement strand
GGCCCGGGGAAATGGTGCAAGTGCGCAATCCAGCTGGCGACAGCATTGTAACGACAAGCGCCGCAGCCGAGCTCAGCTTCTCAACCCAGAAGCTAACGAGCTACGTCCTCGAGCGAGTGGCCAAACCGCTTTCTGGGTTCGCCTACGGCCACATCGAATCGAACCTGGGCGCCGACGGCGCCAATCACGGCGTGAAACACCTGTCGGGCACCATGAGCAGTTTGGGGTTGTAGGGGCGTCGTTGTCGTCAAGCGTTGAGCGTTTAGTCCCACGGCCGCGATTCTATCTCCTCTTGGCGGAGCCCAGAAACTATCATTCCAGGCCTAATACCCTCGAATGCTGCTGATTGTGGTGCTGACGGAGACCGGTCGCACTGGACGTGCTAGCCTGATGCAAATGCACGCGCTGAAGGCTCAAGTCAAAGGTGGTCAGGTCGTGCTGACTGAACCGATCAATCTGCCTGATGGCACCGAGTTGTATCTGGTCCCCACTAACGGCGATGCAATGCTCATGGCAGATGATGGCCTGACGGACGTCGAGCGAACCGAAGTCACCAAGATGATCGACGAAAGCTTCGAAGATGACGCGGCTGGCCGCACTGTGCCCTTTTCCGAGGTATTGGCGAAGCTCCGAGCGTAACCGTGAAGATTTTACGCGGCGAGCTGAACTGCAAGTCATCAGAATCCAAAAGCGCTGGCAGCGCGATGCCGACTACAAGGATACGTTTGCCAAAGACTTGATCGACGCCGAGACGCATCTGGTAACGATGCCCGACTCGGGGACACAGTGGCAAATCCAACAAGGGCGACTGATTCGGCGCTGGTTGCTGTCGAAGAGCAAGTGCTTCCTGTACTATCAGCATCAGGCTGAGCGTGAACGCATACTCGTCGTAGCGATTTGGGATTGCAGACGCGGGACCGAACCTAAGCTGTAGGGCTGAGCTCCACTGCGGCGCGTATCGGCTCATGCGCGTTGATGCCGCGTCGGTGCGTCGTTGCCGCAGGGGCGTAATTGGTAAATGGCCCACGTCGGTCGGCGCACAGCACGCCCAAAAAAGCAGGGGATTCACTAACGCCAGGGAACCGGCCGTGTCTGCAGCGCTTCGCGGTACGCTTTACAGATGCGCTCCACCTCCCCTGCGTCGACCTCGAGTTCGCCTGCTTTGACAGCCCGCTCCAAATCAAACACCGCCCACGCCTTAGCGTCTTTAGGCATCTGTGCGTAGCGCGGCACCATGTGGGCATGAAAATGCGGGCTGCTCTCACCCAGTGCAGCGGTGTAAATGCGCAGCGCTCCGGTCACCTCCTCCAGCACGCTTTCGAAATGACGCAGCGCAATACCGAAACTGTGCGCCTCAGCGTCGTTGAAATGAGCCGGCCCTCCCACGTGCCTTCTGCTTATCATCATCATCCACCCCGGTAACGCAAAGGGCGGCCCCGCATGGCGCACGTGCCACAGGTCGTCCTCGTACAAAGGCTCCAGGCGCGCCGCGCCGTACAACTTGTCACAAATGCCACAGGGGTTTGGGGAACGTTCCATCACGGGTTACTTTATGGCGCGGACTAAGGCGGGTGCAATTGAACCGGCCCTGGGGGCGTGGTACGCGCTGCATTATGAAGCGATCTCGACAGTCCGTTGCAATGGGGCTCTTTGCGCTACTGGCCGTGATTGGGCCGACGTCGCTGGCGGACGCGGCCGGGACCAACGCAGGCAGCGCGGCGGGCACCGCTGGCGGCACGCCGGCTGACGCGGAATCCTGGGCCAATGATCTGGCCCCGACCGTGAGCGTCAATAAACACGCCTTTCACGATGTGACGGCACGCGCACAGGGTTGCAACATTCGCTTTGGCCTCTTTTTCACGGCACCGGAAGATCAGTACAACGACCCCAGGAATAAAGTGCGCAACACGCACAATTTTCAAGCGCGAGTGCGTTTGGGAGATCACCGCATTGATTCGCCCCGTTTCGTCAATCGCGCGGGGGGCGAGCGCTGGTTTTCCTGGACGTTCGACAGCAGCGCTCAGGGCTGCTGGGCTAAAGACGCACAAAAGCTGTGGAAACTGGACGTCGTGGGCTGCCGTGGCGAGCGTTGCCCCCTAGAATCGCTGCAGTAAGCGCTTTCGCCTTCTTGGCCGAGCTGCTACGACCTGCCCCCTCGCCAGGGCGGTCAACACTGCCCCAGTGGTCAGAAAGGCTATCGATCATGATGCAAACTCACTCACCCCGCACGCGTTCGAGAAGCGCGGTGCGCTGGACGTTCCTTGTTTTGGCCTGCGCCCTCTTTGGTGCTCCGGCCTGTAAGAAGCAGCAACAGGCGAGCGCTGGTCCGGCCGCGTCGGGCTCGGCTGCAGCCGCCCTCGCCGCCAAGGGTCCCTGTGGCCAGTACGCGGCCAAGGTGTGCGAGGCCACTGGGAAGGATTCGCCGACATGCGCCACGATCAACAGCGCAACGGATCTGCTGCCCCCCGACGCTTGCACCGCCGCCGTCAAAGACATCAAGTTCACGCTCGATAAGCTCGCTCAGCAACGCAAGAAGTGCGACGATCTGGTCGCCAAGCTGTGCGCCGGCGTGGGTAAAGATACCGAGAGCTGCCAGATGGTCACCACGCAGACCAAGCAGTTCCCGCCCGAGCGCTGCGAGCAAATGCTGCCCAAGGTGCCGCAGATCATTGAGGAGCTGAAGAAGCGCGAAGCGGCTAATAAGCCACTCAGCGCCGAAACCCAGACCATGATCACTGCCGGTACGCCACCGGCCTTTGGCCCAGCCAATGCCAGCGTGACAATCGTGGAGTTCTCGGATTTTCAGTGCCCCTATTGCTCACGCGCGGCGGGCGCAACGACCCAGGTCAAAAAGAAATACGGCGACAAGGTGCGCTTCATCTTCCGGATGTTCCCGCTCTCGTTTCACGAGCACGCCCACCTTGCGGCTGAGGCCGCTTTGGCCGCCAACGCTCAGGGCAAATTCTGGGAGTTCCACGATCTGCTGTTCGCGAATCAGCAAAAGCTGGATGAGGCGGGGTTGGAAGAGCATGCAAAGAAGGCCGGCCTGGATCTGAAGGCGTTCAAGGCCGCTTTGGATAAGCACGAGTTCAACAGCGCGGTTGAGTCCGACATGAAGTTGGGCGGCATTGCTGCGGTGCAGGGCACGCCCACCATGTTCATCAACGGGGCGCGCGTCGCCAACCCGACCGATTTCGCTTCGCTCTCTGCTGAAATTGACAAGGCCTTGGGCGGCAAGACGCCAGGCTGATGGTGCAACGGTCGCCGAACTATTCGGCGGGCGACAGCGCCAATGGGTAAGTAACGCTGACTGTGCCGTTCTCGGGCTGCGGGAAACTCAGCGCGAAGAACTGTTTTACAATGCACGAGCTGACATCGGGGTCAGGCAAATCGCTGGCCCCTTGCATCGCTTGAGCAACGGCTCCACTGCTATCGATCAGAAAGCGCACTTCGACCCGCCCTGCGAGTGCAGGATTCCTCACCAGGCCTTTCTCGTAGCACATGCGAAATCGGCCATAATTCTGACGGACGGTGCGCTGCACCACCTCCGGCAAAAGACGGCCACTCACCGTGGTTGGCCCGGTTCGCATCACGGGCACTCTTGTCTTGTGTCCCGGTGCACCCGGCTTGCTGAACGCGCCAATGAAGCCCCCCGGCGGCCTGCCGTTCAGGCCACCAATATCGTCAATGTCCACACCCTTGCCGGGGCCGCCCGTGCCGCGGCCATCACCGGAAAGGCGCAACCCACTGCCGCTGATGTCGCCCAATTCGTCGCCCCATAGGCCCGTTGTCTCGCCGCCCACGGCCTGAATTTCGGAATTCCAAGCGGCCGCTGAACTTTCAGTACCGATCGTTTCCAGCAGACTCACCATGCCGAATTCGCGTGCGGCTCGGATCGTTTCGGCGCGTGATTGAGCGTCGTTGGAGCCAAGCGGGATCTTGCCCGCGGAGCTGGGCTGCACGTCGTGAACCTTTTCTGCGGGCGGCGCATGCGCGCCTGGATCGCCCGAGCCCTCCGTTGGTCCACCGCCAAGCGGCTGATCGGGGTTGAGTTGTCGCTCCGCAGTGGCATCGAGGTATTGCGCCATCAAGTAGCGCTGCTCGTTGTGCACTCCTTCATCATCGAGCAGCCCCAACGAGGGCAGAAAATACGCCATCGCGCCGAGCAGCGAGCCGATCACGGCAAAAGACAATCCGTAAAACCCGAGTACTTCTGGCTCAGGGAACAAGCCTTGGCGTGGGCTCGATTTGCCGGCAGCCGCGTACTCGATATCGAAACGCAGCGCGCCCAAATACAGCTGCGCACGCGAGCCCTCACTCAGCTCAATCGCGCGCTCAGGCATCGCCTCATCGCCCTGCAGTGAGTTCACCTGCAATACATCAAACTGCGCCGCGGGCCGATCGGCGTGCGTCACGCGAGCGGTTGCTGCGTGTGGAATCGTCACTTGAACTGCCCCGCATTGATGGCGAACGAGCGATACGCGCGCGGCCCCCAGCACATCGGCGTTGATCGGGAAGCATTCATTCGCTTCGTGCCGCAACGGCTCTCCCAGGAAGAAGCCTTTCTTCGGATCGATCTCGCCGACGAAAACCACGGCGTCGCCCCAGCGCGCCGTGACGAACACCACTTTGCGCACTGGGTCTTCCACCTCGCGAGCGCTCACAGCGGGCGCCGATCGCAGGCAAACGTAACGAGCGGAGGGATGAAGTGCGGTAATCATGAATAACTTCCTTTTGAACGACGGATCTCAGCCCGCCGACGCAGAGCACCGTCGGCACGTGCACCCACATCGAGCCCGACCTTCCTCGGGCATCCTCGATTGTTCACGGTTTCGCAGATCGCCCGAAATGACGGGCACATTGAATCTGCTTCGCGGTGATTGCGGGTTTCGCAGCTTATGACAGCGGCTGGCGCACCCAGTTCCCAACAGCTCTAAAAAGAAGTGTCGCCAGTGCGCCTACATGGAGCAATATGCAGCAAAGATGGCTTCCGCGCTCAAAGTGATCTTCTTCGGCGCAAGCGGCATGGTTGGCGCCGCAGTGCTGGATGAATGTTTGAATAATCCAAACGTCAGTGCCGTATTGGCGGTGGGGCGCAGCAGCACCGGGCGCACACACGCCAAGCTCACGGAATTGATCCACGTCGATCTTTTCGATCTCTCGCCGGTGGTGGAGAAGCTGCAGGGTTACAACGCTTGCTTCTACACGGTCGGCATCACCTCAGTGGGAATGAAAGAAGCCGATTATGCGAAGCTCACTGTCGACATGACGCGCGCCGTTGCAACGGCGGTGTTGCAGGCCAATCCCGCTATCGCGATGGTGTTCGTCTCCGGCGCGAGTTCGGATTCGACAGAACAGGGCAAAGTGATGTGGGCGCGCATCAAGGGCAAAGCAGAAAACCTATTGCTCAAAATGCCGTTCGGCAGCGTCA
>DATJEQ010000313.1:0-3347 GCA_035496495.1 Polyangiaceae bacterium | reverse complement strand
CGCAAATGCGCCAGCTTTTCTGATTTGGTCAATTCACCGCTGGCGCAGAAGGCGATGACTTGAGCGAGTTCACCGTCGTCGAACCAGACTCCGTCTTTGTTGCAGATGTCGACAATGACTCCTGACGACTCACCGAAGTTGTGACGATTCATCATCTCGGGGCACAGGGGGCATCTGAGGTACTGCACTGGATCATTCAGGCTCAACGGGGGGCGGCTGTATGGCGCCGCGTCGGGCGCGTCGCGGACTTCGGCGAGCAGGGCTCTCAGGGTGTCGGCGTCGTAGAACACTCCGCCGCAGCTGGGACACTCAGCGCCGCCTTCACCAGCGCGACTCACCAAATCCATGGCGCAGCGAGGACAAAGAACCGAATCCGACACGGAACCCCAGCTGTTTAGCTTAGCACGAGTCGCTTGCGCCAGACGCTGCCCGCTTGGGGCACGACGTTTCGCCGATGAGTGCCCGGCCGGCAGGACGCCAGCGGGCAGCCCAGGTTCGCTCAGTGAATTCCCCTGCGTCGTCTCGCCAGCACGAACAGCGCCGACAAGAGCAACACAGCTGCGCCGCTGCTCGATGTTCGCCTGATAGTACAGCCCGATCCTTTGGAGCCCACGTCAGGGGAAGCGGTGTTGGTTGTGGTTGTGGTGGTGCCGCCTGTTGGCATTGGGCTGACACTCGAGCCGCCGCCTCCGGCAGTCGCACCACTTGCTGCACCTGCAGCGCCGACAGTGCCGCTGCCGGGAGTGCCGGCCGCGGCGCTTGTCGTGCCGCCGCTTCCGCCAGTACCCGGGGAACTGCCGCCGGCATTCATCGTGGGAGCCCCGCCACTTCCGGCCGCGCCTGCGGTGGGCCCCTCGGCTCCGCTCGGGGAGCCGCCACCAGCACTTGCACCCGCTGCGCCGCCCATTGCGATCACGCCCGCATCCGCGCTCGCGTTCAACACGGCGTTGATTTGATCGGCGAAGAATTGCCCAATGAACACTGTGCCAGTGTCGTTGGCGTGCATTCCGTCATCGAACCATTCAGGGTGCGGCAAGATGAAGGTCTTGTAATCGATCACCGTTGAATTCGTCTCGGTTCCGATTTGGTCGATCTGCGGCAAGATCTCTTGATCGAGCACACTCAACTGCGCCGGGCCGTCTTTGAACACCCACAAGCGGATCAGGAAGATCTTCGGGTGGCTGGGCAGCGCTTGGAACTGCTGCACGATGCTCTTGTAATCGGGCTTGAACTCCGCACTGTGCGTTGTCCACACATCGACCCACGAGTCATTCCCGCCAAACCAAAACAAAACGATATCCGGATTGGACGCGAGCGCGTCCGTGAATTGCGTCGTCGAAGCCCAAGCATTCGGCACCGACTTGATCGCTGTCGTGGCCGCGACCGCAAAATTGCTCACCACAAAATCCGCCCCCAACGCGTTGGCCAACTCGTCGGTAACATGATGCCCCGCCGAAGACCCCGTCCCCGCCATTGAGCTACTGCCGGTGCAAGTCACCCGCAACGGAGCCGCGCGCGCCTGCGGCGCAGCCAAGAGGATCGCCAAAGCGCCCACGCCTGCCCACCACAACGCGAAGAGACCCCGCTGCGCTCGCATAACCTCGCCCCAACAGTTACCCCGCCCCACACCAGATTTCACGCTCCATCGCGCCGCCCCCAAATTCCACCCGTCGCCCCGCTCGATTTTTGTAATTTCGCGGGACAAGTATTGGGGATTTTAGGGACTTCGGTGCTGATCGCCGTAAACAATCTTCAAGACGTTGTCGAAGCTGACCAGGGAGACGGCGATGTAGGCGACGCCGTGGTCGTTCCAGGCGGCGCAGCCGGTGGGGACTTGGCGTTGGCAAGTGTAGGGGGGATCGAAGGAGCTAAAATCCGACGAGCCGTCGCTTTTGAGGGCCATGGACGCGATGTCCGTTTTGGGGGGCAGCTTCGCTTCGATCTCAATTTTCGGATTCAAGGCGGACGTGGGCTCAAGGCCGTCGCTCACTGGGAAGCGCGCTTTGCCTTTTAGGTTGCCGCCACCGAGCACGAGATCGACTTCCAATTGTACTGCATCCTTCACTTTGATTTCGCGAGGCGGCGAGACGACTCTCCAGAGTGTTTCGTTGGGGAGAGCACCCTGTTCGCCTTTGGCGATAAATGCGGCTTGTTCTTCACGCCAGGGGAAGGCTTGCTTTGCGTGCTTCTCATGTTCGATCGACCACAGCGGAACCTCTGGTTTTACTCGCACCGCTTCAGTCGACTCGTGCGTTGAGGAGGCGTCCGCGTTGCGCGAGCGACCATTCATGATGATCGCGATTGAGATGAAGGCGGCAATCCCCAACCCGATGACGGCTATCGTCCCGCCGACCATGCCAGCAGCACGCATCACCGGCCCTCGCCCGTACCGGTCGGTGTTAGTCCTTCCAAACTCAGTGGGAGGCAGCGACGAAAGATCCGGCGGATCCAAAGCCTCAAGCGCGGCGAACACCTGTTTGCTCGTGATCTGAAATCGCTCGAGCGGCACTTCGTCTTTGAAGTCGGGAGTGTGCGCCAAATTGTTGCGAATGGTCGCCAGGAATTGAATCTTCTTCAGCAACCCTGCGCCCAAGTGTCCCTGAATCGAGATGGCTTTCGCATGAAGCCCCTTCCCCGAACCACCAAACTTCTGCTCCAGGATCCCCTCGAGCTTCGTGGTCGCCTCAAAGACAATCTCGTAAGTACTTTGTCCGCTCACAACCCCACCTGCTCTTTCAGTGTCCCGAACATACCGCCGCTTGGCGGCCTGTGTCGCGAGCTTTAGACGGACCGAACTCCGTGGGGCTTCAAATAGCAAGAATCAAACGGCGGGCGCCATGACGCGCAGGCCCGCGCTGGCTAGCAGCTGACGATCGGCGGCGGCTTCTGGGTTTTCGGTCGTTAAGAGCTTGTCCCCGTAGAAGATGCTGTTCGCCCCGGCGTAGAAGCACAAGAGCTGGACTTCGTTGGACAGTTCGCGACGGCCGGCACTCAGGCGCACGCGCGACGTGGGTAACAAGATACGCGCGGTGGCGATCATACGCACGAACTCCAAGGGGGCGACGGGCGGCAGATCCGCTAACGGGGTGCCGGGCACACGCACGAGCGCGTTGATGGGAACGCTTTCTGGGTGCGGATCGAGGTTCGCTAACTCGATCAGCATTTGACAGCGATCATCGAGGCTTTCCCCCATACCAATGATTCCGCCCGAGCACACACTGAGGCCCGCCTTGCGCACGTGCGACAGGGTCGCGAAGCGCTGCGATTGATCCCGGGTGGAGATGATCGAGCGGTAGTGACTCGGGGACGTATCAATATTGTGGTTGTAGGCATCGAGCCCGGCTTCT
>DATJEQ010000312.1:0-2425 GCA_035496495.1 Polyangiaceae bacterium | reverse complement strand
CTCAATCACGGTGACTGAGTGCCGGCTCTCTTGAAGGTGCCCCGCGCTGCGGAAATCCCCATGAATCCGGAGCGATCAAAGACGCCCTTAACCTGCCTGACCCCACCGCCGTAACCCCACCAGGGGGAATTAAATTATCCGATTTGTCACAATAGTGATCGTGGGGCGGTTTCTTGCTGTTGGTATCGAACCGACACTCACGGTCGCGCCTAGGGGGGGTGGGGCGCAGGGGCAGGGGCAGAACTGCTGAGCTGAGCTCGGCGCTTGCGCATATGTCCCAGATCTGGGACATATGCGATCCAATGCGGAAATCGATGAAGAAGAAACCCAAAGCAATTGTTGCGCGAACGGCGGGCGAGTTGGCGGAGGTTCTCGGCCTTGAGCGTGCTGATGGCATCGAACTTGCCGTTCGAAGCGCGTTGAACACCAAGATCATTGAAGTAGTCGAAAAGTTGGAACTGACTCACGCGCAGGTCGCGAGCCTGGCGGGCACATCACGCACACGCGTAACGGCCCTGATTAGCCGGAACACCAAGGACATCTCCACGGATCTAATGCTACGGGTACTCGGTGCTCTTGGGGTGTCGGCGAAAGTCACCTTCGGGCGAGCAGCCTGAAGGTGCACCGCGGTGAGCAAGAACTGCCACCAGCCTCCGGGGTGTGCATGTGAATGGGTGACGGCTCAGGGCCGCAGCGTGGCGGCTTCGGCCCTTAAGCGTCTATCGGGATCACCACCTCGGGCCATGGTAGCTCGCTTGAGTCGGTGAGTGGGAGTGCGGTGCGATCGAGCAGAGCAGCGAGCGCGTTGTGGGCAATCTCAGCACAGCTGTGCAGTGAGAGGCGATCGCCGGTGAGTTTTTCCACGGAGGTCACGGGGTGCTCGCTGATGCCGCAGGGAACGATGAGTTGAAATAGATCGAGATCCACGTTCAAGTTGAGCGCGAATCCGTGAGAAGTGATCCAGCGGGAAATGGCCACGCCAATCGCGCCTAGCTTGGCGAGCGTTTGGGCATTGTGTGCGCCCTGCCACTCTTTGGGGTGCGTCGTGTCCACCCACAGCCCGACGTAGCCGTCGACCGGTCCGGCTTCGACGCCCGCTGCTGCTGCGACGCGTCGCATGGTTTCCGTCAAGATCTGCACGTAGCGCCGCACGTCGCGCTGCTTCTCGCGCAGCTCAACAATGGGGTAGCCGACTAGCTGACCTGGGGCGTGCAGCGTGATGTCGCCGCCGCGATTGATCGAGTGCACTTCGACACCGAGGCGGCTCAGTTGCTCGCTGGAAGCGAGCAGGTGCTCTGCTTTGGAACCGCGACCGAGCGTGATGGTGGCCGGATGCTCCACAAGCAGCAGTACATCGCCGATCTCGCCTGCGCGTCGCTGCGCAGCGCAACGCTGCTGCAGCTCCAAAACAGCTTGATAGGGTCGCCGGCCCAACCACAGCCCTTGCAGCTGCCCAGAAAGTGGAAGCTGCCCAGAATCCAGAGGCTGCCCAGAACGCTCGGTGCGCGCCATGTTGCGGCTTATTCGGGCACCTCGATGCCGCTGTCTTTCAATTGCTCGCGCTGCTCTTCAATTTTGCTCACGAAAACGCCGGCCACATCCGGATCGAATTGACTCTTTGAACAGCGCTGGATTTCGTTGATGCTCACTTCGTGCGGCAGTGCGCGGCGGTAAGAGCGATTACTCGTCATCGCGTCGTAGGTATCAGCCACTGAGATGATGCGCGCGATCAACGGAATGCCCTGGGCGCTCAGCCCCAATGGGTAGCCTTTGCCGTCCCAGCGTTCGTGGTGCAGGTAAACCCCGGGAATGACCGGCGCCAGAAACTCGATCGGATCCAAAATATCGCGCCCGTAGGCTGGGTGCATCTTGAAGATTTCGTACTCGTCTTGAGTCAGCTTGCCGGCCTTGTTCAGGTTCATCACGCAGCCGACTTTGCCGATGTCGTGCATCAAAGCGGCCTGGCGCACGAACTCCACCTGTCCGTCATCGAGCCCCAACCAGCGCGCCAGTTCCATCGCATACAGCGCGACGCGTTCAGAATGCCCGGCCGTGTAGCGGTCCATCTTGTCGATGGTGCGCGCAAGGCTCTCGATCGTCTGTTGAAAGGTCGCCTGCAAATGCTCATAGAGTCGCGCATTGTCGATTGCGGCTGCGGCACGCGACGAGACGATCGCGAGCAGCTTGCGCTGCCCTTCATCAAAACGCTTACCTTCCGTGAAGCTCAGCGTGCACACCCAGCCAATCAAGCGTTCGCGTGTGGCCAGGCGCACCACCATGGTGCTCACCGGTGGAATGCTGTGCGGCTCCTTGAACATCGCCTCCGCGTAGGCGCCGTGCTCAACGATGTATTGACCTGCGCTCAGGCGCGCGAGCACCCGCGTCACGTCCAACTCGCCCAATTTGAGATCCGCGTTCAAGGTCG
>DATJEQ010000311.1:0-3174 GCA_035496495.1 Polyangiaceae bacterium | reverse complement strand
GAGGATGATCCGCAGGCTAATGCCAGACCTCCCACAAGGCTGAGAATTGCTCGCGTGCGGTTGATTCGAATCATGGGCGCTCCGCCAACCTGCCACCCTAGCAGTCTTTGTATGCCTTGATCGCAAAAGATCATCAGCGCGATCAGCGGGCGGAGGAAGCCAACCCGGCACCGGCGCTCTCTCAGCCTGCACAATGACGAATAACCGTCGGAAGCGCTCAATACACGATCCGCTTCGGATCCTTCATCCAGTCCTGCATCACGCTGACCGCTTCCTGCTGCGCGAGTTGTTTCATCGGCGTGGCCCGATCTTGAATTGGGAGGGAGAGCTCACGGTAGAGCAACGCGTCGTCGAAGCCGACTTGGCCGGCGTCTTCGCGGGTGGCGGCATAGTGGATTTGATCGAGTCGCGCCCAGTGGATGGCGGCAAGGCACATGGGGCAGGGTTCGCAGGAGGTGTAGATCTGGGCGCCGGCCAGGGAAAAACGGCTCAATTTGTGGCAGGCGGCGCGGATCGCGACGATTTCCGCGTGCGCGGTGGGATCGTTGGCGGAAGTGACGCGGTTGCGGCCTTCCGCGACGATTTGGTCGCCCAGGACAATCAGCGCGCCGAATGGGCCGCCCTCCCCTCGCCCAATGTTGCTGCGCGCAAGCTCAATGGCCCGGCGCATGAAGTCTTCGGCTGTTGCGGTGGTCACGACTTCGGCAGTCAGGACGGCTAGAAGATCCAGTGTGATTCTTCTGAGCTGGCGGGCTCTTCGGATTCGGGGGAATCCGATTGCTCTTCCACGACGACTTTGTTGCGACCGGTGCGCTTGGCTTCATAGAGCGCTTTGTCGGCGCGATTGAGCAAGGTGCGAATCGGCTCGGGGCGCAACGGATCGAAAGCGGCGGCGCCGACGCTGAGCGTGACGCACACGGGTGTCTCGGGTGTCACACCTAAGCCTTCCGCCGTGGAACGAATGCGCTCCGCAACCAGGCGCGTCTCTTCCAGTCCTGCGCCGCCAACGACAACGACGAATTCCTCACCGCCGAAACGACCCACCGAGTCATTGGGGCTGATCTGCCGCCACAGCACATCCGCGATGCGGCACAGCACGCGGTCGCCCATGTCGTGACCGAAGATGTCGTTCACCTGCTTGAACTCATCCAAATCGATGAACAACACACCGAATGGCTCGTTGCGCTCGAAGCGATTTTGAAATTCCATTTCCAATGTGCGTCGATTGGGCAGGCGCGTGAGTGGATCGAATTGGGCATCTCGGCGGAACACGTCGCGTTCGCTGCGCAGCCGTTGCACCGCCTCGCGGAAACGCTTGTTGCGCATTTGCACGCGCAGGCGCGCCACCAATTCACGCGCCCTCACTGGAGAGGCGATGAAATCATCCGCACCCGCCTCCAACGCATTGACCACCAAATCTTCGCTCTTGGCATCTCCCACAAGCATCAGCGAAAGCCGCCGCGTGGGATCGTTTTGGCGCAATTGCTTGCACAGCTCGATCCCCGCATCCGCTGCTAAATCGGCCGCGATGAGCACCGCATCGGGTTGCACCGCCAGCGTTTGCGCCAAGGCATCGTGCTCACGCAAAACGGAGACCTCGTAGCCTTCAGCGGTGAGGACTTTTTCAAGCTCGTGCGCGCGCAGCGTGTCGGCGTCCACCACCACAACGTGGGTGACGTTCTCGGCCCCAGGCGGAAACGACGGTAAGTAGCTCGTCATTGCTTGAACGCCTCGGATCTCTCCCTCACCTGCGGCACTATCCATCAATACTTGTTCACAGGCGGGCTGCAAAGCCTGCTCACTTCAGCCGCGCACTTCCCCGGCTCTGTTCCCGGGCCGGCAGATAACGGATTTGCCTTTAATTTAGCCAGAAAACGCCCGCGCAGGGGAGGCCAATTCGGCCCCACCGGCTCGATCGAAGCAGTGCGCCCATGTGGGACAAACGCGGGGGCGCCGTGTTAGAAGGCGCGCCATGCGCGTCTCGCACAACTGGCTCCAAGAGCTGCTCCCGAGCCTTGCTCTGACCCCTGCTCAGCTGAGCGCCCGGCTCACCGCGCTGGGGCTGGAAGTCGAATCCGTGACGGAGCACGGAGGCAGCCTTGCGCCGCTGAAGGTCGTGCGCGTGGTGCAGCTCGCGCCGCACCCCAAACGCGACAAGCTGCAACTGGTCACGGTCGACCTAGGGGGCAGCACACAACAAGTCGTGTGCGGCGCAAGCAATGTTCCCAAGCCGGGTGGCTTGGTGGTGTTGGCACCTTTGGGCACTCACTTGCCGGCGGTGGGGCTCACGCTGACGCCACGCGAAATTGGCGGCGTGCTCAGCGAAGGCATGCTGTGCAGTGAAACCGAATTGGGGCTCAGTGAAAAAAGCGACGGGATCATCGTGCTCCCTGAAAACTCCATTGAGCCCGGCACTGGGCTGTTGCAGGCCTTCCCCGAAGTGCGCGACACGGTGTACGAACTGGGGATCACACCCAATCGCCCGGACGCGCTGGGTCACGTCGGGGTGGCGCGCGATCTCGCCGCAGCGCTCAACTTGACGCTCACGCTTCCGGGTAGCGGCAAGAACGGGATCTTGCCCACGCTGGATGCCACCCAGTTGCTGCACATCGACAACCGTGAACCAGCGCGTTGCCCGCGCTACGGCGCTTCCGTTGTCAGCGGAGTGGCCATTGGCCCCTCTCCATCCTGGATGCGTTGGCGCCTGACACGGCTGGGCGTGCGCCCCATCTCGAACGTGGTGGATGTCACCAATTGGCTGCTGTTGGAATTCGGTCACCCGATGCACGCATTCGATTTGGATCTGTTGCGCGGCAAGCGTATCGTGATCCGTCGCGCTCAACGGCACGAAGCCTTCACCACGCTCGATGGGCAAGCGCGCACATTGAACGAAGACGATTTGCTGATCTGCGACGCCGAAGGCGCCGTGGCGCTCGCAGGCGTGATGGGCGGTGCGAACACAGAAATTCGGGCGAATACACAGGATGTGTTGCTCGAATGTGCCTACTTCGATCCGCCAGGAATTCGTCGAGCGTCGCGACGCCATGCGCTGCACAGCGAGAGCAGTCACCGCTTCGAGCGCGGCGTGAATCCGAACGGGATCGCGCACGTCTTGCAACGCGCCAAGGGGCTGTTGTTCGAAATCGCGGGCGCTCGGGCTGTCAGCGGCGAGCG
>DATJEQ010000310.1:0-2326 GCA_035496495.1 Polyangiaceae bacterium | reverse complement strand
CTCCGTGCCGACGTCGGGATGAACTGGGTTTCAGGCGGCGCGCCGCGCCCCACCTGAAATGCGGTACAAGATGAAGGTGAGGACCCACGCAGCAAATGCGGCCCCCACTGCGAAGAACAAGGAACCCACAGTGGCCCCCATCGGATCGTGTGGGGAATAGTGACGCATCAGGTTCACGCTGAAGGCGCTGCTTGCCGCAACCCACGAGGCGTGACCCAGCGAGCGCCGTTCGCTCGAAACCGTATCGATCAGCAGCGCCAGGGCCGCGCTGGCTATCAAGAGCCAGAGCCACACGCGCCCACCCATTGGGGCAGGGAGCAGCCGCACCTGCAACGTCTTAATCGCATTGCCGCTCAAGTCGCTCAACGTCGCTTCAACGGGGCCGGTGCCGGGCACCGTGATCAACTCTCGCTCTGTGTCGTAGGTATGGCCGAGCACCGGCACGAGACGGCTGCGCTGGCGGGATTTATTGGCCGTGCGCGTGAGCTCACCGCTGATGGTCACGCGACTTTGCCCGCGACTCAGATCGTAACTGTATTGCGCGTCGGCGCTGCTGGTGTTGCTCAGGTCGCCAAAGGTTTCCACCGCGAATTGTTCTTCACTGGTGTCAATGGTGCCCTTTGGCTCAGCGCTTGAAAGCGTGGTGGCGCCCAGGGGAGCGGGCTCGAACAGCGTGTGAGCCAGCACGGTTTCACATCCGATCAGTGTCGCGAGCACGGTGACGGCCACCAGCGCGTTGCCCGCCTGCCCGGCATGCCGCGCCTTGGCTGCACTGAACGCAGCAAAGGCCGGCAGCCCAAAGCCGATTACCATGGATTCGATGCGTTGCCCGCCTTGGGAAAGCCCGAGCCCCACCAGCAGCACCACGGTACACCCCCCCAAGAGCAGCTTGGATCGCTCGTAAAAATCCAAACTCCGATCCCAAATTTCACCGCCGGCGCGCAGCAAGCCACTGAACATGGTGGAGATCTATAACAGGCGGCTGTAGCCGGCGCCGGAGATTTGTGGCAACCAGGATTGCGGCGGGTATGGAGGCTTCCGGCTTTTTCATTGTGCTGGAGGGCATCGACGGATGCGGCAGCACCACCCAAGCCCAGCTTTTGGCCGGCGCACTGCGTGCCAAAGGGCGCAGGGTGACGGCAACCGCCCAACCGAGTGGCGGGGTCGTGGGCAAATTGATCCGCCAAGCTTTAGTCGGCGGCGACGCAGCGCCGCGTTTCGATTGGGCCACGATGGCGCTGCTGTTCGCGGCGGATCGACTGCACCATGTGCAAGAAGTGATTGAGCCCGCGTTGCAAACGGGGCAAGTCGTGATCTGCGATCGTTACGATCTTTCGAGTCTTGCCTACCAATCTGCGACTTCCTCAGGTGGGCAGAGTGTGGTGGATTGGATCCGACAGCTCAATCGTCTTGCGCGCCGACCCAATCTGACCCTGGTGTTCGACATTGATCCGGATGTTGCCGAAGCGCGGCGCAAGGCGCGCGGTCAGCCGGAAGAGCTGTTCGAAAAACGGGAACTCCAGCGTCGTTTGGCCAAGCTTTACACTCGGGCTGAATCGCTGGTGCCGGCGGACAAAGTCGCACACATCGATGCCGGGGCAGAACCCCACATCGTGCACCAGCAAGTGTTGGAGATCGTCACGAAATCCACTCAGGTGGCTGGGTGATTGGCGGCCGGAGTCATCGCCTGCTGAGTCGCGAAACTTGCCCCGACTTCGCCCGCCTGGGGCATAGTCGGGCCGTGCAAAATCTACTTGGGCACAAGCTCAATGCCTGGATCGGTTGTGCGGCGCTGCTGGTTTCGTGTGGCGGCAGCGAGCCCAGTCCGGAATACCCGAGTGCTCCGCCGAAAGAAGCGGAGCCGGCGGTAGTGAAAGATCAAAGGCCGCCTGCGGGCACCGTGTGGCGCGACGAACTGATCGACACGATCAACGCGGGGTTGGGCGCTTTCCTGCAACACGTCGAGGTGGAGGCCAGCTTGGAAGAGGGCCACTTTCAGGGTTTTCGGGTGGTGCAGTTGATCACTCTGGCCTATTGGGAAAACGTAGACGTGCAGCCGGGAGACGTGGTCGTGAGCGTCAATGACATGCCGATCGAACGGGAGACCGAAGCCTACGCGGCATTCGAGTCGCTGCGCACAGCCAAGGAGATCCGGGTGAATCTGTTGCGCGACGGTATGACGCACCAAACGGTGATCCGCGTCACTGAGCGTGAGGGAGTTGTTCCTTCCACGGTGGCCGCGCCGGCACCCGCATCGAGTGCTGCATCGGGTGCCGCCGCCAATAGGGCGGGGTCAGCGGCTTCGGGCGGTTTCGCAGCTGCGGGT
>DATJEQ010000309.1:0-7181 GCA_035496495.1 Polyangiaceae bacterium | reverse complement strand
GATCGCTACGGCTCTGCGGCCCCCACGCACGGCGGCAAGGCCCACCGTCACATGGCTACTGTAGCGTACGACGCGCACACCCACCACAGCGATCTTTCGAGCCAGGCCTATATCGTGCGTTCGAATTCGGATTTGTTTTCGAACTACACGTATTTTGAGAATGATCCGATCAACGGCGATCAAATCGAGCAGAAGGACGATCGCACGATGGTGGGCAGTGCCCTAGGCTGGGCCTATCACTACCAGCTCGGCCCCGCCCACATGACGGCGAGCTTGGGTCTTCAATTCCGCGCGGACGCCATCAACAATGCATTGTACCACGACGCCGCTCAGGTGCGCCTATTGACCGTCACGGACGACAAACTCAATGAGCGAGCGATTGGCTTGTACGCCCAAGAAGAAATGAAACTCAGCCGCGCGCTACGCTTCATCCTGGGTGCACGTGGGGACCACCTGGATGTGGGTTCGCGCGATGCAGCGCGTTTTTCGCCTAAGTTTGTCGGCGTGCTTTCGCCGATTGAGCAGTTGGATGTATTCGTCGATTACGGTTGGGGCTTTCACAGCAATGACGCCCGCGGCGTGTTCGCTCCGCCGAACCGTGCCAATTTGATCACGCCCACGGTTAGCTATGAAGCCGGCCTGCGCATCAAGCCCGATCCGAGTTTTCAACTTTCGCTGGCTGGGTTTGTCATCAATTCACGTGGCGAGACAGTTTACCGCGAGGACACCGCGACCAATGAATCGGTGCCCGCAACGCGGCGCTACGGGGTTGAGGCACAGGCGCTGTACCACGGCAAGAGCGGCTTCTTCGCAGACGCGGCGGCAGCCCTGAGCAAAGAGCGCTACCGCAACGATCCTGCCAACGCGGATTCCATGACTCCCGCGCCCACGAAGACGGTTTCAGCGGGTGCCGGGTTCAGTCGCGCTTTCGGCAGCTACACGCCGTTCGTGGCAGTGCGCGGGAAATTGGTCGCCGAGCATCCGGCCACCCCTGATCAGCGCCTGTACGCCCAGGGCTACGGCACGCTGGATGCTGACGCTGGCCTGCGCTGGTGGAATCTAGAAGCCCGCTTGGACATGCAGAACATCCTGGGAGCACAATGGCGCCAGGTGAGTTCCGCCGCAACCACGCAGCTGGGCTATGAATCCAGCCCGGTGAACGGCGTGGTGTACAGCGTGGGCGCCCCACGCACCGTCATGGGCTCGCTGCGTTTCTACTGGCAGTGAGAGCGTCTGTACCGAGCGCCGACGCTCAACGCACGAATTGCTGCACGAAATCGGCGCCTAGGCCCACTGCCTCAAAGTGCGCACGGCACAGGGCGATTTTCGTGAATACATCGTCGTAACCCGTCAGATTGCCCTGAGCGTCGAGGTACTGCATCGCGCCGTTGACTTGGAACAGGGTGATCATTTCCTCCACATCGTCGGGCACGACCAAGGTGTGCACCTCACCGGGTGGCTCAAATACATACGCCCCCTCTTGGGCAACCCAGTCGTGTTCCAAATAGTGCCAGCGCCCCTTGAGCACATAGCCGTGCACGGCGTTGGGGTGGCGGTGACGACTGATGATCCCGTTCTTGCGCACGCGCAGTGCGTTGACCCAATACCCTGCACTCACGTTGAGGCACAGGGGGCGAAAAGAAATTGCCTGTGTCTGCGGCACCCACAGGCGCTCGTCCAGTGGGACCACCTGCGGTACCACTATTTCAGAAACCGTCATTATTGGGCCTCTTTCGTGACATCCGTCCACAAATCCGCCGCGAGTCGGCAAGCATCCATCCCCACAGCGTATCGGGATCGGGCTCCCTCCGAAATCCACTTCGGATCTAAATGCCGGTGCACACTGAGCAAAGTGTGGCTTTGCAAAGCGTCTCCCTGAGCTTGAAATTCAACGATGCCCAAACGCACCCAGTGGTCGCTCGCGCCGTCCAACTCAACAGCGGTGCCCAGCTTCTTGGGTTCGTCGAGTACATAAATCAAGAGCTGAGCCTGGGTTGCGGGAATCATGCGCTCAACTTGCGCTTCGTCGAACTTGTGCTGCAGTTCCCCCACTTCAATGACGTCCCTCGCCCGTTGAACGCGCGATGCCCACTCTGGCCTCAGAAAGTTCATGGCGTAGAAGAGGTCGAACAGGCGCCGCACATTCGAACCGCGCTGTTCTTGAAAGGCTTCGCCTCGGTAGACAGCACGCACTTTTTTCAAAATAGGCTCTTCATCGCGGGCCGACGGAGGATCGAGCAGGCAGGCAACAAAGGCGTCTTTGTTGGCGTCGGCCGCTGCCCGCTCAATGGAGCCCTCGCTGTTGACATCCCCCAGATCCGCCCGAAGGTACAAAATGGGTCGCGCGAGCAATGCCGCAAACCGCGCGCGATCTTTCAACACATCTGCTACGAAATCTTCCTTCAACGGCTGCGCAGCCGCGCTCAATGCCGCCGTCGCGGCGGGCAGCAGCTTCCAGCCGCTGGGGCTCACCTTGTTCATTTCAGCCGAAACCTGTTGTTCCAGTCGCGCCTTTGCCGCATCGAACTCAATCCTCTGAGCGCGCAGGCTCAGGCCCAAGAACGCCAAGCTCAACATCAACGTCAGAATCACCAAGAATCGCGTTGCGGCAACGCGGCCTGGGCTACGGCGCACCGACACACGACGCACCCCGCCGCGAACGGCGCTCTCAATGCGCGCCGCAAGCTCGGGATTCATCTTCGATGTGACCAGGAAGGTCGCCACCAATCAGCCCTTCCCATGGTTAGACTGCGCGACCTTCTTTTCAATCAGTGCCAAAAGCTGTTCACCGGTGACGCCCAAGCGCGCCGCGGCCTGCCCCGCAAGGGAAGTCTGCGCAACACCGCTTGCAAATTGATAGGTCGGCCGATCGTCGGATCCGAGCACCACCTGCAGGAACCGCAAATTGGGGATCTTGGCCTGTTGCTGCAGACGCGCGGCAAATGTGAGAAAATGTGTAGTGATAAAAGCTTGCGGCGTGAGCAGCGCGAGCATGCGCACCACGAGTTCAAAAATTTCTTCGCCTTCTGAGGGATTGGTGCCGGAACACAGTTCGTCCAAGATCACCATCGCGCCGGGTGGCAAGCGCTCGAACAGGCTGCGAATGCGCAACAGCTCCATGCCCAGTCGCCCTTCTGTCTGATCGACGCGCACCTCTTGAATCAGAGAAACGACCAAAGCCGGAGCCAGTGCCAGTCTCGCCTTCTTCGCGGGAACGAACAGTCCGGCTTGAGCCAGCACTTGAGAAAGCCCAATGGCCTGCAGAAGCCGCGTTTTTCCGCCGGAATTTGGTCCGGTGACGAGTAGCGTCGACTCGTGACGATCGGTTTGAATGTCACACGGGACTGGCGTGATCCCTGCCCCCAGCAACAGCGGATTGAACAATCCTAGGATCTCGCGCGGGCTCTGCGCAGAATCCAAATCGGGCAAGCACAACGAAAGACCGGCTGTGGTCGCGCGCTGGTGGAAACCGAGTGCACCCAAGTAAAATTCGACGTCTGCGCACAGTTGCACCAGCGCCACGAATTCGGCGCGCACTCCCTCATAAACGGCGTCTAAGAGGCGCGCCATCACCTCACCATCGCCGAAGCGAAAGCCGCGCAAAAACAATTCGAACTTTGCCAACCACCGACGCAGGGGAGAAACCACAAACGGATTGCCCTCGTTCTCTTCTAATGAGAGCAACTTCATTTCGCGGATCCGTCCGTCGGCGCCCACGCTCATTTGGAACCTGAGCGTGGCCAGGTTCTCGTCGTAGCGCAGCAGATCTTGCAACGCCGCGAAGCTCTCCCCTTGCGCCACCCGTTTTCCAAATTCATTGAGCCGCGACAAGCCAGACTGTGCGCTCGCGAAGTCTCGACTCAGAATCTCCACGACTTCCGCGAAGCGCGCCAGGATCTCCAGCTGCCGACGATTCGGATCCCACTTGTCCGCGGCGCTGGCGCCTTCAAGGTGAGCGCGGAAGCGAACCAGGGCGCGGTACAGCTTGCTCAGGTTCTCGCGCAACTCGGGTTGATCCAGCAATTCAGATACTATCGTGCGGCGAAAATTCACTGTTTCCAGTGCCGAAGGTGCCGCCGAAAGAAGTCGCACCAGGTGTGGGATGGGCAGCGCGGCAAAGTTATTACCCAGTTGCACCTGGAAGCAACTGCGCACGAAATCCTGCAAGAACAGATCTTCAACAAATCCCGCCGGATCCCAAGTGCTACTGGGAAGTGTGTAGTTCTGCAGCGCATCGGCAAAGAGGCTACCGCTGGTGCTGCCCGCAAACGCAAAAACCAACGCTGTGTCTATTGTCTCGTAATCGATGTGCAAGCCAGGCTCAGCGTGCAAAAGATCCGGAATCAAGCGGCCTTGCGCGAGCAGATCGGTGTGGGTGTTGATTGCCGTCATTGCACTCACTCGCCGTAACGCACACTGACAATCTGCAGGGCGATTTCTCCTGCAGGTCGTCGAACGGTCACCGTGTCGCCCCTTTTGCGCTTGAGCAGCGCTTGACCCAAAGGCGACTGAAAGCTGATCTTGCTTTGGGTGGGGTCGGCTTCGTCGGGGCCCACCAAAATGTAGGCTTTGGTCTTGCCGTCTGCGTCGACCACTTCCACGTGCGCACCAAAAAATACAACCTCACCGCGATCTGCTGTTTCACTGACGACCACCGCGCTGTCGAGGCGTTTAGTCAAAAAGCGAATTCGGCGATCGATCTCGCGCAAGCGCTTCTTGCCGTAGATGTATTCGGCGTTCTCCGAACGATCCCCTTGGGCGGCAGCCTGCGCCACTTCTTCGACAACCTTGGGCCTTTCCTGTAGCGCCAGCTGACGCAGCTCCGCAGCCAACTTCTCGGCACCACTGGGCGTGAGGTAAACCGCGGACGACACGGGGGCAGCATAACTCACCGGGCCTTTGCTGCCGCAAGGGGCACGGCTGATCTGGCCTGAAAATTGCTCAATTGCTCTTGGCCGCGATACCTTCCCGGCTGCCCCTATGACCGCTGTGATCGCCTTGCTGGTTATTGCGACCATCTCACTGTTGGTGGTGCGGGTGGGCACAACGGCGCTGATGATGACCGGCATCAGCTGGGATACCGCCAGTTTCCAGGCCTATTCAGCCTTCTTCGGTGTGGGCTTCACCACCAAAGAAGCCGAAATGGTGGTGAACCACCCGGTGCGCCGCCGCATCATTCGCGACTTGATCCTCGCCGGGAACGTGGGCCTGACCTCGGCCTTGGCCACGATGGTAGTCACGCTGCTGAAATCCACTTCGGATGAACACACGCTGCTGCTCTTCGCGTCATTGGTGGCTGGCGCAGGCCTGCTCTTCTTCTTCTTCCGTTTGAGCTGGTTTCAGCGGCTACTAGACTCCGTAATTCGTCATACATTGCAGCGTGCCGGCCTGGTGCGCGCCCTGGATTACGAGCTGCTACTGCGCATTCAGCACGGCTACGCCGTCTCCGAGGTTGAGATCTTGCCCAACACATCGCTCGCAGATCGCTCTTTGCGTGATTCACGCCTGCGCGACAAAGGCGTGATCATCCTTGCCATCAAGCGCAATGAAGTAACCCTCGACGGCCTTCCAGGCCCCAATGACACTCTGCAGCCGGGCGACGTTGTGACCGTCTACGGCAAAGAAGAAGCGCTGCACGCCCTCACTCTTCCGAGCGCAACAACAGCGTGAGGGCGCGCAAGATTTGCGCATTGCTCAACGCAAACCATGGCCATCAGGGACACGTCCCGCTGGCGTTGCCAATCGCCCTGATCTGAGGCTGGAGGGGTTACGTCTCTCAGCCGGCGCCGTTATTCGGCTCAAGCCTTGTAGGTGGCGCTCAGCGAGTATTTGAGGGAGCGATTACATTCGGCAGACCCGGTCGTTCCCAGGCACAGGTCTTCGCCTTCGAACACGGTTGCCTCAGCCTTCAGGGCACGCAGGATCTCGTAGGTGAGATCGTGGCCCCCTTCCTTGCAGCGCGTATCCGAGCAGGGGATCTCGAAATGGGCCGGCGCGTTCTGCACGGGGATCACCTTCACGTAAGCAGAGCCGGAGATCCGGCTGTCGCCGTGCACCGAATGCAAGGTGAACTTCAACGTGACGAGCGCCGGAGCGACAACCTTCAGGCGCGGGGCGTCGTCTTCACGTTGGCGTCGTTGCTGCTGATACAGCCATGAATCGCTCGGGTGACGCGGAGACCTGAACACGAAAAGCTCTTGAGTGGGGTGAGCACCACCGATCGCCGACGTGCATCGCCGAGAAGCAGTGGTGCCCTGGGGTGGGAGACTCAGTACCGCTCGCGACTCGAAGAGCTCGGGCGGCTGGCGTTGCCTTCACGACTGCGCGCCACGTTCACGTTCAAGGTGCGACCATTGAGGGCTGTGCCGTTCATAGCGTCGATTGCCTTACGCGCATCTTCGGGTGAGCGATACTCGACGAAGCCGAATCCGCGCGGGCGCCCAGTCATTCTGTCGAGTACTACGGTGGCCTCTACAAGCTCGCCATAGGTCGCAAAAGCGGTGCGCAGCTCCTGGTCGCCCGTTGCGAAGTCCAGGTTGCCAATAAACAGTTTGTTTTCGTTATTCATGTATACTTTCTTTGCTGCGCCCCCGGGCGGACGAGCGCGAGTGTCCCGCGTTTGCGGGGCCCTCGTCGTTGCCTGGGCTGAGTAGATCCGAACGAACGCTTGGCGCGATGGCTTCCTTCGATGCTCCAAGTGATTTGGAGCAACTAGTGCGCAGAATGTGCAAGCGGAACGAACCACCCGGCAGGGTTTCTGAGAACCAGATTAGTTACGTTAGCACAGTGCCTAGCAATAACCAGACAATTCGTGGCGATCGGCTTCTGCCAACAGAAACCTCACCTCCTTTAAACCTCCTTTAACGACGCCTAATCGGATCGCTTTCGAATTCTGGCGGCAGGGGCTGAGGGCCAGGCACGATGTGCGCAATATCCGGATCAATCCCCGTTGCCGAAGATTCCGCTTTGCGTTGCGCTTTCTCGACTTTGCGTTGCTCGCGCTTTTGCAGCTTATCAAGGTTCTTGTCCTGACGAGCTTTCTCCTTGCGACGCTTTTCAACGCTGGGGCGGGTTTTCAATCGGGATAGTCCCTACTCCGGGCCTGCAGAAATACGAAGGTGAGGCCCAGGCATTGAGGTGTGCCACATCCCCCTGGTCGTTGTCACTCGCCTATTGTGGGG
>DATJEQ010000308.1:0-7769 GCA_035496495.1 Polyangiaceae bacterium | reverse complement strand
GATGGTGGCTCAGGCTTCTAGCCCGCCGCTCAACGACGTTCTTTCGGCGTTGGCCTTTCATCACGCCAATTTTCGACCCTTTCAATTGGGGCGGCTGGAGTTGCAGAGCGTCGCTTATTACCTGGCGGTCACCTATTTCTTCTTGCTGTGCGCAACGAAGATCTTGGAGGCGCGACGATGGCGCTGAACGAATCAAAGGAAGGCACACAGGCGCCCGCGCCCGCGGAAGGCACCGCTCCAGCGAGTGCCCAGCCCGCGCCCGCCGCTGCAGAGCCCGTAGGCGGCACGCCGCTGTGGGTTGTCCCGCTGTATGTCTGCGGCCTCATTCTGTTGTTCGTGGGGCAGCGTATTTTGGTCGAATACGACCGCGCCAGCATGGTCACCAGTGGCTTGGGCATCGGCGCGCTGCTCTTTGCAACACTGGCGCGCTTCGCACCAGGTGGCGTCTCATCGCATGAGCGCAAGCGCATCGAAAGGCTTCTGGCACTACTCTCTGTGGGCGGTGTGCTGGCGATGGCGCTGTACTTCGCGTCCTCAGATTGGGGCTTGGATCACATTGGCTTGATCGACGCCACGCGCAAAACGCGGGATCAGGTGCAAGGCGTGCTGCACAGCGCGTGGGTTGTGATCGCTTGCCTGAGCATTGCCCCGATGTTGTTCGCCGAGGCCGCGCTCTACCCCATGCGTCGAGGTCCGCAGTTGGAAGCGCGTCGTGTGATCGCCGCGGCGGCAAGTGGAGCAACGCTGGCGCTTGCGGCCTCCTACGGCGCGCTGTTCGTGTACACGGCAAGCAAAGCCGAAGTTCAGGCCGATTTCTCGTACTTCAAGACTTCTGACCCCGGTGAATCCACCATCAAAATGGTCAAGACCTTGGACGAACCGCTCAAGGTCTCGGCGTTCTTCCCGGATGTGAGCGAGATCCGTCGCGAGCTTTCTGGGTATTTCGCCAAGTTGGGCCGCTATTCCGACAAGCTGCAGTTCTCGCTGCATGACCGCTACTTGGAGCCGAAGTTGGCGCAAGAGCTGCAAGTCTCCAGCGACGGCATGGTGGTGGTGCAAAAAGGGGAGGCCAAGCGCGTCATTGTGATTGGTACAGATCTGGCGGCTGCCCAACCCAAGCTGAAAACCTGGGACAAGGATTTCCAGGCGCTCCTGTACAAGGTGATCCGATCTCACAAGACTGCGTATTTCACCGTTGGGCATGCGGAACTCAACGATGAGCGCAAAGGCATCGAGCGTAGTGAAGGTCGCACCGCGCAGATGTTCAAACAGATCATCCAGCAGCAGAACTTCATCACCAAGAATCTAGGGTTGACGGATGGCTTGGGATCCAAGATCCCCGACGACGCCGGCATCGTCATCATCTTGGGGCCAATTCAGCCTTTCGCTCCCGAAGAAATCGCGACCCTCAAGCGGTACATTGACGGCGGCGGCGCGGTGTTCATGGCGCTGGATACGGACTCCTTTGAACAGAATGATTCTATGCTGGCGGATGGCCTTCCCAGCGAGGGAACGAAAGATCTGCACCTGGGTGGCAAAACCCCGGAGAAACCCAAAACATCAGCCCTGACCCCCGCACCCTCGGCGAGCGCTGCCGAAGTTGCCGCCCTGTTGAACACGAAACCCATCGGGAATGGGTTGGACATGCTGAACGGTCCCTCTCAATCCGAACAAAGCGTAGAGGATCTGGCCGCTCTGGTTGGGTTGAAATTTGCCCCCGCGATTTTGGCCAATCAGCTGCGCCACATGCAGCGCTTGGGCAACGATTCCGACAATCGCATTCTGATGACGAATCGATTCTCGTCGCACGCTTCGGTGTCGACGCTGAGCCGCAATGCGTCGCAGGCCGCGGTCGTAGTGCTCGGGGCATCTTCGCTCGACAAGGGGCCGACCGCGAAGACAGAGCGCATCGATTTCACGCTGAAGGCTCTTTCCGGTACCTTTGCCGATGCCAACGGCGATTTCAAACAGCAGGCGTCCACTGAGCCAGAGTCCGTCTTCAACATGAGCGCCGCGGTGGCCAAGGCGATCGACGCCGCAGCCGCGCCTGCCGACAAAGACAAGCCGGCGGGAACGGACGGCGACAAGGCGGGCAAGAAAGACGCCAAATCCAATTCACCCAAGGAAATGCGCGCCTTCGTCGTGGCTGATGCCGACGCCGTGAGCGATTTGATGCTCGGCAACTTCCCGGCGAATCAAATGCTGGTGTTCGACGCGCTGCGCTGGCTCGCTGGGGAAGAGAGCTACACCGGCGAGGTCAACAGCGAAGAGGACGTGCGCATTGAGCACAGTCAGCAGAAAGACTTGGCCTGGTTCTACAGCACGATCCTGGGTGTCCCGGGATTGGTGCTCACGGGCGGCTTGTTCGTCAGTCGCCGCTCCCGCCGCAGCAAGGGAGGCAAACAGTCATGATCCCCAAGGGTCTGTTCATGCATTCGGGGATCTTCGTGATCGCGAGTGCACTCGCGTTGCGTGCTTACACCCGTGGGGAAGAAGTCGTCGAGAAGGACGGCAGCGTTGAGATCTGGGGCGGCACGGGCGCCAAGGTCGATCGCATTGAATTCGAATCCAAGAGCCGTAAGGTCACACTGGAGGCGGCGGAGGATGAGAATGGTCGCTATTTCATCGGCACGCTCGTGCGACCGAAAGCCAGTGAATCTGCGCCGGATGAAGGCGATCCGCACCAGGCGCTGAAGACGCCCGACCTGAGTGACCCCAAGGTGCAACGCGACACAACCCGTTTTATCGGTGTGACGGACAGCCAATCACTGAGCGACCAATTGGCTCCGATGAAGGCGCTGCGCGTCCTGGGCAAGCTCGACAAGGCGCGACTCGGTGAATTCGGGTTTGAGCAGGATCACGGCACGGTGCGCGTCACTTTGGCCGGCAAAGTGCATCAGTTGGCTCTAGGCGGTCAGACTCCGGGAGGCAGTGACGCTTACGCCCGCGATCCGGACAGCGGGGAAGCCTATGTAATCAGCGGAACAGTGACGCAGCCGCTGCAACAGGCGGATTCGCGACTGGTGGAGCACGAAATGCACGGCTTTGCCGCTGAGGATGTGGAGCGTGTGCGTATCGTCAAAGGTGCTGCGTCGCGAGAGTTGACGCGCAACGCCGATCAGAAGGGCTTCTGGTCTGACGCGCGCACTGTCGCCGCGAAAGACGAGACCGCTAGCAACTGGATGAGTAAGTTAGATCGCTTACGTGTTTCGAGCTATCTGGAGAACCCCAATCCGCCGGTGAAGCCGGAAGATCTGGTCATGCGGGTCGAATACATCGGTCACCACGACAAGAAATTGGGCTACGTGGAGCTGGTGACGCGCCCGCCTCTGAACGGAGCAACGCAAAAAGAATACGGCGTGAAAACTGAACACATCCGCTGGTACGCGTCAGTGTTGCGCAGCGTTGGCGAGCAAATCGAGCAAGATATCGGCTCTGTCTTGACGCATTAGCTGGGTTAACGCACTCAGGCTGGCGACCACTTAGGGTTTGGGTCCAGTGGGGCCATTGGCGGATTTGCCGCTCTTTAGTTTGGCGCCGCCGAAGGGCTCCACCTGCGGGATCTTCTGCCAGGTGCTTTCGAAGAGCGTTCTTAGCTCAGCCAATTTGGCGGGCTCTTTGGCACTCAGATCCTGTGCTTCGGCGGCGTCTTGAGCCAGGTTGAACAGTTGATAGTGCTCACCCTTACCCCACACGACCAGTTTGTAGTCACCCTGGAGCACAGCGCGGCGCGGCGGGTTGTTGGTGTCTTCGGGGAGATCCAACACCACGGGTTCATGACTCTGCGGGGCGCCGCCGAACAGTTCGGGCACCAGTGAGCGGCCCGCAAATTGTGCGGGCACGGGCACGCCCATCAGATTGGCGATGGTGGGGGCCACGTCGATGTCGGACCTTCGTTCGTCGATCACGCGATGCGCTGCGCCGGGGACTTGGATCAAGAGTGGTACGTGGGTGAGCACATCCCACAGTTCGAAGGCATGCTTGTACATCCCGTGTTCGCCAAAGGCTTCTCCGTGATCGGCCGTCACAATTAGCACCGTGTTATTCCACCAGGGTTGACTCTTGGCGAACGCGAGCAAGCGGCCCAAGTGCAGATCCGTGTAGAAGACTTCTGAATCGTAGCGATCGCGATTGTTGGGGCCCCATTTTGGGCTTTCTGGGTGTTGAAAGTACTTGTCGTGCGGATCCATGTAATGGAACCAGGCGAAGAACTTACCGCTGATGTTCTTGGGATCTTGCAGGATTGAAATTGCTAGATCCGTCAGCTTGTCACCGGTGATCTGATTGTCAGTCTGCGCGTCGAACTGCAGACCTTTGACCAGCTCCCAAACGTCGAACCCCTGATTGAGGTTCTTGTGCGGGTCGAAATACAGGTGCGCGTGTGCCGAGAGCGTTCGCACGCCAGCTTGTTGCAGCGCTTCTGGTAGAAAGAAGTTCGCGTTGGAGTAGCCAGTGAAGAAGGTGCCGGTGCGGTACAAGCTCGAGGGATATTGTCCGCTGAGCAGCGCGGCGACGCTCTTGGCGGTGTAACTCGACACGGAATAGGCGCGGGGGTAGACAACCGATTTGCTGGCGATGTCCGTCAAATTGGGAGCAATCGCGCGGGAGTAGCCCGTCCAGGGCATGTCGGCGCGAAGACTGTCGATGGTGATCAGCAGCACATTGAACGGCCCATGAGATTGGGCTCTTTCAGGCCCGGGCGACGCGGCTGTCCCAGAAGCTACAGTCCCGACGCTTGCAGCAGCGGGGGCCGGCGGCTTTTCCTCGCCGCTCGGGCGTTGAGTCGTTGGAGTAGCCCCGCGATCACACCCAACCGCCGCCGTGCAGCAAACAGCCGTACAGTAAGCAATCGTCAACCACCAGCGCGGCAAGCTGGCCGTTGCACCCAACGGGGCAAGCGAGCCTGAGCGGTTACTGCCGCGGCTGTTGGGGTTGCTGTGGCTGTTGGGGCTGTTGCAGCTGTTGTGGTGGAGGCGCTTCACCGATTTCCTTGTCTAGCTTGTCGAGTTCCGAATCGAGATTTTGTTCGGTAATCTCTTTTTCCAATGTCTCTTCGTAGTCCTCTTCGGTGGGGACGGGCACGTCGCTCAAGTCTTCACCGGGAGCGTTCGGCGTGGGCTGCTGCTTTTCAGCGGCAGCCTTGGCGGCGGTAGTTTTCGCCTTCGGCTTGGGGGCCTCGGCACATTTGCACCCGGTGGCGCACAGAGTTGCGCAGACCAGCACTGTGAAGAAGCGGATCATTTCTGCTCTCCCGCGTTATCACTCGGCGCCGGCTCTTGCGCTGGGGTTGGCGCGTTCACGGGCGGCCCGCCCATTGGTCGACCGCCGCGACCACCGCCCAGCGCGCTCATGATCGAGGCATGCCTGCGCCGCTCCCGGGATGTCATCGTGAAAATGCGCTCAAGCTGTTCGGCCTTTCCCGTATCCTCGGCGATATCTTGCATCCGATGCAGTTTCGCCAGTCGCTCTGCGTGAAGCCGCATTTCCGCTTGCACCCCCGGATTCTTCAGCAGGGCGCCCCAACGCTGGCGCATGCGCCCCTCCATCTTCTGCTTGCGTTCCTGGCGCGAAGCGCGAAATTTTGCGCGATAGTCGGCGCGCTCTTCCGGGGTCATGTGCAACATGCGCTCACGAGCTGCGTGCTGCATCTTCTCCGCCCCAGCGCCGGCGCCTGGTGGCATCATTCCGGGCCCCATCCCGGGCCCGCGACGCATCATTCCAGGGCGGCCTCCCATCATCCCAGGCCCTCGCATCCCAGGCCCCATCGTCCGAGGGCCGCGGGGCAAGCGTTGTCCGTTGGGCCCCAGCATTCCGGGACCTGATCCGCTCGCGTTTGGCCCGGAGGTCTGCGGTCCAGGCCCCTGTTGAGCGATTGCCGAACGCGGGAACGAATTCAGCGCCAGGAAGGCACCGAGCAAGGTGCACCAAAACACAGGGCGAGTTCGGAGGAATGGAATCATGGAACCTCTCAGGTAAAACGGTAGCGGGTTGCTAGCACATTCTTGCCCAGGGGGCGCTTTCCTTGCCATTTTCGACCCATGCTGCGGTGTGCCCCATTTGTCGGACGCTTGGCCCACGTGGGTCTGTTCGCGCTGGTCCCGCTGGAGCTGGGCCTGCCCGGCTGCAAATCCGACGCGCCTGCGCTGATGCGACTCACCCATGCGGACCAATCGGCGTCGGCAACGAATATTCCCGTAGCGCAAATTGAACCGCCGCCAGTGGGATTGGACGGCCGCACTCGAGCCGGCAGCGTCACCCTGATCGCAGAGGGAAAGAAACGGATCTACAGCACTTCGCTGCGCACCTGGGTGTACAGCCAAGCGAGCAGCAAATCCGATCGCTTGGGGTATTTGCGGGCGGGGAATTCCGCCCCGCTCCGAGGGGAGCAGGTGGGAGGCGGTGGCTGCACTGGAGGCTGGTACCCGATTTTTCCCAAGGGCTACATCTGTGACGGACCAGACGCCACGCTGGACGCCAACGATCCTGTGGTCGTAGCCACCGAAGCGAGCCCTCCGGATTTTTCGCGCAAACTCCCTTACATCTACGGCACCGTTCGCAAACCCGGGGCGGTGTACGCACGCCTCCCAAGCGACGACGATCTGCAACGCATCGAGCCGGAATTACCCAAGCGCATGGAGCAATGGTTCAGTGCCGGCGGTGAGGTAGGATCTCACTACGCCCAGGAAGTATGGCTGGGTCACCCGGGCACTGCGCCGGATCCCGAACAGGCCTTTCGCTCACGGTTCACGCAAGCCGTGCCCGCATTTCTAGAAGATCACCGGCAAATTCCCAATCTGCTGCGCAAGCCGCGTGAGGCCGATCAATTGGTGATTGAAAAAATGGAGCCCAAGTTGGGCTATGCGCTCTTGGAGACATTTTTTTGGCAAGGGCGGCGCTATGGGCTCACGACTGAACTCAAGATCGTGCCTACGGATCGCTTGCGGCCCATTCAAGGATCTGATTTTCACGGCTTTGAAATTGGCAAGGAATTCAAATTTCCCATCGCCATCGTGCGCACCCCCATTGCGCGTTTCCGGGACGGCGGCCAGGCGCCTTATCGCGCGCTCTTGAACCTCACGGGGCGTAAGCAATTCTTCGACAAGGTGCTGCACTATCAAACCGATGATGGAAAATGGATCGCCGATCGGGATGCGTCACTGATCGAATCAGTTAAGAAAATGCCAGCGTGGGCCATCGCCGGCGAGAAATGGATCGATGTTAATCTCACCAAGCAAACCTTGATGCTCTACGAAGGCAAGAAGCCGGTTTACGTCACGCTGATCTCCAGCGGCGAGGCAGGCCTCGAAGATCCCGAACACACCACGGCTACTAAGCGCGGCATCTTCCGTATTCACACCAAGCACATCACCACCACCATGGCTTCGGACGAGGTGGGTGAAGAATTCGAACTACAAGATGTCCCTTACGTGCAGTACTTCGACGACAAGGGCGGCTACGCGCTGCACGGAGCCTATTGGCACGATCGCTTCGGCATTCCCAAGAGCCATGGCTGCATCAATCTTGCCCCAGAAGATGCTCGTCGCATCTTCTTCTGGACGGAACCGCAAGTTCCAGCAGGTTGGCATGGCGTGCTGCTACCGCTGCACGGCACCGTGCTCTTCATTCACCCGTAATGGTCGGGCTCGAGTCGGCTCAGCCGGCGTCGGAGGCGTCGGCGCTTGCGTCGCCAGGCGAACTTGCGTCTGTTGAGGTTGCATCAAGCAGCGCAGCGTCGATGGGCAGGCTCGCGTCACCTGGCGTCGGTAGAG
>DATJEQ010000307.1:0-30344 GCA_035496495.1 Polyangiaceae bacterium | reverse complement strand
CGACGCATAGGCACCGGCTGCCAGCGCCGTCGCAATCACGAGCAATGGATCGACACGCACAGCCGCGCGCGAGTGCAGCTTCTCTGCCAGCTGCTTTCAGCGGCCATTTCGCCGCCCCAAAGGTGGCGAAATCGGTGAGAGGTGGCGCCACCCGCAGCCCGAGGCCGAAAATGGTCACAAAAACAGCGAACGCGGCGCCCACAGGGGGAACCGCGCTCGTTGTTCTTCGGAGAGCGCTGTTACTGACCGCAGGCTGCCACGACAGCGGCGGGCCCTGCTTGTCCTTGTGCGGTGCAACTCTGCACACAGGAAGCCTGGTCCCCTCCTGGAGCACAATTGCCAATCACAGCGATCTGGCAGGCCGAGTTGCAGGCTTGCGTGATCACATCGTTCGGTGTTGAGCCTGCGCCCGCTGCGCCGCCACCCTGGTCGGGCTGGACGGTTGTGGTCATGCCCCCGACGCTGTCGAGCAGATTCGCGTCACAGGACTGGACCTGAGCGATCTGGGCCCCGCATGCGGCCTCGATTGAGTTGTCGATGTGGTCGAACCCTTGCGCGCAACCGAGCCCAAGCGTGCATGAGAGGAGCACGCCCATTTGAGTCAAACAGCCGGATGCCATTGCTGCCGCGCAGATGCTGCGACACTGCTGCTGGTTTTCTGCACTCGCCGCTTCAGGACACGCCTTTCCAGCTGCTGCACAGATGTCATCGCAATTGCCGCCGCCTGCCACGCCAGCGATGCCCTCGCTGGGGTACTGGTCGGTGCTGCTTGCGGGCGGCTCAGACGGGTTGGATGGAGGGGGCTGGGTCGATGAAGCAACATTCCCAGACGCATTGCTGGGATCACCGGCCGGATTTTTGGGAGGCGGGTCACCGCCCAGCTTCACACCCGAGGCCGTTGTGGCCTGCTGAGGGGGCTGCTGTGCAGCCATCGCGCCACCACCGGCGCCGCCGGCGCCACCACTGTTGCTACTGCCGCTACAGGCGAGCGCCAGAACACTCACGAACGCATAAAGACCTGATGTGCATTTCATGCCGCACCTCCAACAAAAAGTTCTTCAGTATACGACAAGGGCTCCCGGGAAACCAGTTGGCATCCCGGAAGCCCTATTTTGGTGCCTACTTAGAAGTAGTAGAGCGCCGCGATGCTGCTGGTGAAGATATCCCAGGGGTTGCCGTTGACCGTTGTGCCGATGGTCGTGGCGCTCTCGGAGGTCTCCACTGCGCCCGGGGCGGTGGACTTGTGGGTCATGCTCTGCAGCGCGACCGACAGCCCAATGCCAGCTTGCAGCGACAATTGCGGAATGCCGATGAAACCGAAGCTCACTTCGCTGCCGGCGCGAGCGCCGATGTCGAAG
The DNA here is from genome assembly GCA_035496495.1 of Polyangiaceae bacterium. Taxonomy (GTDB): domain Bacteria; phylum Myxococcota_A; class Polyangia; order Polyangiales; family Polyangiaceae; genus SZUA-265. The sequence continues at coordinate 28,986 of DATJEQ010000307.1, read as the reverse complement.
GAGAACCCGGAGTGGTCGGTGTCCGGACCGCCGGCAACGCCGTGATCGGTGCCGCTGGCGATACCCAGGTTGAGTTCCGGAACGATCTGGAAGCTGAATGAGCCTTCAGAGGCGAGCGACAGCGGCAAACCGCCGTGCAGGATGAACGCCGTGGTGCTGGGGCCATCCACGGTCGCACCGGCCGCGTTCTTGGCGGATGAGCTAGCGATGAGCAGGCCCAAGCCGGCGTCGATACCCATGCCGGAATCCAGCCAGTAACGGACGCCAATCACTGGCGCCACGGTGTCATTGACGGCGCGCAAGCCCATGGTGGACTTGCCCAGGTAACCAATCGCCAAGCGACCGGCCATTTGATCGTGGTCAGAACCACCGGGGGCCGCCGCTGCTGCGGGTGCCGGAGCTGGCGTCGCCATGCCCATGTCTGCCGTCCCACTTGCACTCGCCTCAGCTGCGGGTGCCGGGGCGGGGGCGGCGGCGGCAGGAGCTGGATCCTGCGCGAAGCACACACCACTCGCGGCCAACACAGCCACTGAACTGAGAACGCCCAATTTGATTGAAGTCATGGTTCGCAACATGTTCCTGCTTCCTCCTAATGATTCCTGTCGACTCGACACTGCCGGGTTGAGACCCATCGATTGAGTCATTGTGCCTCGATTACCGGCCTGGTTTTCTGTTTCGAGCGCCAAGATGTTGGACGCCCTTGTTCATCAACGGGGGGCATATTTCCAGATCTTTTCGGATTGGGAAAAATCCTTGCTAACGCGCCGCGTTATATAGCCACCCTTTCCTAACTCATTCCTGACAGTTACCGCTCAATCCCACCTTGCATTACTATCGACCCGGTCAGCGGCGTTTGGGTTACAGCGTCGTGAGTAATTTTCTCCCCTCTGCCTATCGGCAGCAATAAATCCATAGGGGCTTTAGTAAGCACTCATGGGGAAACCAGCGATATCACCCAAGTTGAGAGCCGATCTGGCGTTGGTTGAACGCGGCTTGGTCGACTCGCGCAGCAAAGCCCAAGCACTGATCTTGGCGGGACGCGTGTGCAGCGCCGATCGATCCATTCAAAAAGCGGGCGAAATGATCGGCGCTGAAGAGGCGCTCACCGTGCGCGAGCCGGATCGCTACGTCTCTCGCGGCGGCAACAAGCTGCAGGGCGCGCTCGAGGATCTGCCGTTCACGATTGAGTCTTGGGTGTGCGTCGACGTGGGCGCCTCCACCGGGGGCTTCACGGATTGTTTGCTGCAACATGGAGCGCGCAAGATCTACGCCGTGGATGTTGGCCAGGGGCAACTCGCGCACAAGCTGCGCCATGATCCACGCGTGGTGGTGCGCGAGCGGATCAATGCGCGACACCTGCAACTGAATGACTTCGAAGAGGAAATTGACTTGGTCGTCGTGGACGCGTCGTTCATTGGCATTGAGAAGCTGCTTCCCGCAATTGTTCGTATTCTCAAGCCGAGTGGTCGAATGCTGGCCATGATCAAACCGCAATTTGAAGCGGGCCCCCAGCAAGCACGCGAAGGCAAAGGAGTGATCAGCGACGACGGGGTGCGCGAGCAAGTGCTCGCGGGCGTTCGTAGGCAACTCGGGAGCGCCGGTTTCGCAATAAAGGCAGAGTGCGATTCGCGCTTGCGGGGGCCCAAGGGCAACCTGGAGCGCTTCATGCTGTGCACACGACTTCAGCCTTAGCGGGGACCTCGGCCGCGGCGCATTAGAGCAGCAGCACCCACAAGTCGTACAGCGCGTGGGTCCACACTGCGGGAGCAAATCCGCGAAAGGTGTAGATCAACGTGAACACCAAACCGCACACGGTGCGGAAGAGAAAGATACGCAGATCGAACGGATCGGCCATTTCGCCCACATGGTGCCAACCGCTGAACACCAGCGAGCACAGCAGTGCCCAAGCCATACCGAGCAGCAAGCGCTTGAGGGCACCGGCACCGGTGAACAGCAATTTTACCAGCTTGAAACCCAAACCAAAAAGCACGACGCGAAACGCGATCTCTTCGTAGAACCCAGCGCCCAGGCTCATGATCGCGGTGGGGATCAGCCCCATCTCTGGCATCGCCGCCATGAGCACCCGCCCCACGACGTAAGAAGCTACCAAGCGCATGGCAACCGCGTAGGTGACGGCTTCAGTGAACAGCCACACGAAGCGGCCCCAATGCAACGCCTGACCACGCCCCGCCAGCACCAAGAGGCCCACGTAGACCAAGGCGATGGACAGCGTGAGCCCTGCGTAAGCCCACAAATCTTGTTCGGCGAGCCGCACCAATTGGAAAGTCACCCAATCCGCCGCATTGCGCTGAGGTAACCACACAACGCCCAGGTGGTAGACGACGAAGATGGGCAATGTGAGCGCCAGATCCGTCCACGGCGTGCTGGCCGTCTTCCTGAGCGCCTCCGCAGCCGCAGGAGCGGGTACGGGCATGGGAGAGGGCATTTAGTTGGGCCTCAAGTTATAGACGATCCAAAAAACAACCCCGATCCAAATCAACACGATGGCGACGAACGGGCCGTCGCGCAGCATCTCTTGAGTGGGGCTCTCGGCTTTGGTGCGGTGACGCACTAGAAATAAAAACCGCAACACACCGAGCACCACGAACAGCGCCGTGACCCATAATTGATCGGCGCGAAAGAAGCGTATGGTGCGCGCGTCCAGTGTGTACGCGACGTAGCAAGCAACAGTGAGCACTCCGGTGGCGCCCAGAGCCAGATCGAGCCCCCGCGCACTGTAGCTTTCGAGCGACGCGCGTTGCGCCTTCCTGCTGCGCGCCTGCGCTACCGACAACTCGTGACGCCGTTTGCCGAAGCCCAAGAACAACGCCAGCAAGGCCGTGCACGCAAGCAGATAACCTGACACTTCAATCTTCGTGGCGAAGCCGCCAGCCATCACCCGCAGCACAAAGCCCGAAGCGATCAGCACGACATCTAGATACGCGACGTGCTTCAGGCGCAGTGAGTAAGTGAGATTCAAAAAGAAATAGCCGCAGGCGCTCACGGCGAACGGCACGGAGCCGAGCCACACCGTGCCCAACACACTGAAGAGCAGCAGCACAAAGAGCAACTGCTTGGCAGCGGGCACCAACACCCGACCACTAGCGATGGGTCGATAGCGTTTGATCGGATGTGCGCGATCCGCTTCAATGTCGGCCATGTCGTTGAGCGTGTACACGGCGCCCGCCAACAGACAGAAAATGAAGAAAGCCCCCGCCGCACGCGCGAGCAACATGGGATCGAAAATCTCGCGCGCGAAGACCACGGGCGCCAACACGAACACGTTCTTGACCCACTGATGTGGGCGAACGCTGAGCAGGAGGCCACCAAGCCGCCACAACATCGGTGACCTCCCCGGGGGTGGATGACTCCAATGTGCTGGCTCTGAGCTGTCGCCCAAACGACCTTCCGTCAACTCGTCAGAGCTTGGCGGTGGCTCGGTATCCATGCGGGTTGTCTCACATTAGTGCAAATTCCCCGCTCCATAACAACCTCTTCTTGACCTGCACGGCCCCTCTTGGCATCCGAAGCGCTGTGAGCAAGGCGCAGGCGGCAAATCTCCGAATTCAGCAGCTTGTGCAGGAGTTGAGAGCGCACGACTACCGCTATTACGTGCTCGACGACCCGACCATCAGCGATCAGCAATACGACGCGCTGTACCGCGAACTGGGCGAACTGGAGCGCGAGCACCCACAGTGGCGACTGCCCGATTCACCCACCGCGCGGGTGGGCGGCAAGCCGCGTTCGGCTTTGCGCACGCTCAAGCACCACAGCCGCATGATCTCGCTCGACAACACTTACAGCCAAACCGAGCTGCTTGAATTCATGCGCCGGGTTGAGCAAGGGCTGCACAGCGGCAGCGAGGTGGAATATTGCTTAGAACCCAAGCTCGATGGCGGCAGCGTCGAGATCTTGTACCGCGACGGACAACTCGCCGGGGGCACCACGCGCGGCGACGGTGAAAGCGGCGAAGACATCATCGACAACCTGCGCACTATTCGCTCGCTGCCGCTCACCATCGAAGACAAGCGACCGTTGACACTGCGAGCGGAAGTCGTGATCTACCGTCGTGATTTGGAAGCGATCAACGAAGAGCGAGCGGAGCAAGGCGAGGCTCCGTTTGCCAATCCGCGCAACGCCGCCAGCGGCAGCTTGCGCATGCTCGATCCGCGCATCGTCGCGAAAAGAAGACTGCGCGCGTTCATTTACCAAGTGCTGGAAGGCCCCAGCATTGCTCCCACGCATGCCGCCACCTTGGACTACGTCGCCACTTTGGGATTGCCGACCCACGGTAAGCACCGGGTGTGCAAAGACTCGAAAGAGCTGGAAGCGGCACTGAACGAGCTCAACGCTTTGCGCGCCGAGTACCCCTACGAGATCGACGGTGCGGTGGTCAAAGTCAACGCCTTCGCTCAGCAGCAGATCTTAGGAGAAACAGCTAAGTTTCCGCGTTGGGCGATCGCTTATAAATTCGGCGCCGAGCGTGCGGAAACACGCGTGATGGACATCATTGTGCAAGTGGGGCGCACCGGCGCTTTGACGCCCGTCGCGGTGCTTGAGCCAGTGCCACTCGCGGGCACAACGGTTTCGCGCGCGAGCCTTCACAACGCAGACCACATTGAGACGCTTGATATTCGCTTGGGTGATCGGGTGGTGATTGAAAAAGCTGGCGAGATCATTCCGCAGGTTGTGAGCGTTGACACCCAGGCGCGCAGCGGAGAGCCGCGCCGCTTTGTCATGCCCACGCGCTGCCCCGTGTGCGACACGCCGGTAGAAAAGCGGGGCGAAGAAGTCGCGCTGCGTTGTCCCAATCCTGCCTGCCCCGCGGTGATCAAAGGCGCGATCTTTCATTTCTCTCGCCGCTTTGCGATGGACATCGATCAACTGGGATTCGTGCTGATAGAGCAGCTGGTCGATCAGGGGCTGGTGAGAGATGTTGCCGATCTGTATGAATTATCTGTTGAATCACTATCCAAACTTGAGCGCATGGCGGACAAGAGCGCGCGCAATGTGGTGAGCGCCATTGCCGCCTCGAAAGAGCGCACCTTCGATCGGCTGCTCACCGGGCTGGGCATTGAACACATTGGTCAGGTCGCCGCCAAACAGCTGGCGGAGGAAGCGCATTCGCTAGAAGCATTCCTGGGTTGGGATGAACCGACGGCCCGCACGCGCGTTGCGGGAATCGCCGGCTTTGGACCGAAGATGATTGAAAGCGTGGCGGCCTACCTCACAGACCACAAGAGTCGCGCGCTGCTCCAGCGCCTGCAGGCGTTTGGTGTCTCGCGGGCACAACCGGTGCACGTAGGGGTGGAGGGCCCGCTTTCAGGAAACAGCGTCTGTGTTACCGGGGTGCTTTCCAAGAAGCGCGAAGATGTGCACGAATTGATCCGGCAAGCGGGCGGCACCGTGCACGACAAAGTGAAGCAGGGCACCACCTACTTGCTTGCGGGTGAAAAGGTGGGCAAGGCGAAGACCGACGCGGCGAAGAAAGTCGGCGCACAGGTGATCACTGAGGAGCAATTCGAAGCGCTCAGGAGCGGACGCGTTGTTGCTTCTGCTGGCACCCTCAAGAAGTGAAAGTCTCTATGAATACAGCTAGTTATCTCCGGATACGAACAGCAAGTGGCGCTCACTATGGCGCGTTAGAAAACGAAGACCGAGTTGCCCTTCTCTCTGCCGCGCCGTGGTCAGGTGGAAAGCCCACAGGGCAAACTGCTCGGCTGAGCGAAGTGACTGTGTTGTGCCCAGTGGAGCCCAGCAAGATCGTGTGCATTGGGCGCAACTACCGCGCGCACGCTGCGGAGCTGGGGCACGATCTGCCGAAAGAGCCGCTGATTTTTTTGAAGCCGCCTTCTTCACTGCAAGGGCCGAAAAACGCCGTGCTGCTACCGCCGCAGAGTGCGCGCGTGGACTACGAAGCAGAGTTGGGCGTGGTGATGGGCAAGCGAGCGCGCAACGTCACGGTGGCCGAAGCGCTCTCCTTTGTCTTTGGCTACACAGTGGTGTGCGACGTGACCGCACGCGATCTGCAAGAGAAAGACGGACAATGGACGCGCGCCAAAGGCTTTGACACCTTCTGCCCTGTGGGGCCTTGGGTCGTGCAGGGCTTGAATCCCAATTCGGTTGCTGTGCAGCTGCGACAGAATGGCGAAATCAAGCAAGACGGCAACACGAAAGACATGATCTTCGATGTGGCGCAGCTGATCGCCCACATCTCCAGCGTGATGACCTTGGAGCCAGGCGATTTGATCTCAACCGGCACGCCACACGGGGTAGGCCCCATGAATCCTGGGGATGAGATTGTGGTGAGCATTTCACAGATTGGGGATCTGTCGTTCCCTGTCGTTGCTGGCTGAACTCCGTGAGCCCATCGCGCAGCCGTTCGTATTCGCGACGCACGCTTGTGATCGCTGGCTGCTTGGTCATTGTTGTGGGCTGTGGTGTCATGGCGTGGTTGCTGGCCGATGTTAGACCGCCCGCGCCGGATCGCTGCCCCCTGGGGCTATTGCCCACTGCCTCGCGCTGTTGCCCTGCGGGGGAGCGTGAAGATCACGGACTCTGCATTGGGAATGCGGTGGGCTGCCCTCAAAACATGTCCATGAAGAACGTCGCTGGCTCTGAGCAATGCGCGGCCGTTGCACAACGGATCAATATTGCGGGCGGCACGATCACGCTCGCGCCAGCGGATTGGGAGACCGAAGGCTTGTTTGCGCCGCGCACCATCACGGTGCATGCGTTCACCATCGACAACATTGAATACACGTGGGGGCGTTACAGCGATTGCATCGCCGCTCATCAATGCGACCCGAACATTCTTGCTTTCCCGGCCGCACCTCCAGAGGCAGGCACACCGATCACGAACATTGCGCCGCAGAAAGCCGCCGCCCTGTGCGGCGCAGCGGGAGGTCGCTTGCCCAGCGGAGACGAGTGGATCTTTGCAGCCGCGGGCACCGAGGGTCGGCGCTTCCCCTGGGGCTCCACCGGCCTTGTGTGTCGCAGGGCCGCTTTTGGGCTCGCGCATGGGCCCTGTGCGCACGGGGCCAATTCCCCCGAGCTCGCCGGATCGCGGCCCGACGGCGCCACGCCGGAAGGCACGTTGGATCTGGCCGGCAACGTCGCAGAGTGGACAGTGGAGCCACAAGGCCACTTGGCGCGCGGTGGCTCATTCCTCTCCACTGTCGCGGGGCAACTGAAAACATGGGCCAGCGAGGCAGCAAACGGCCCCTCCTCACACATTGGTTTTCGTTGCGTGTACGACCGCAACTAGCTGGTATCTTAGCAGCCCATGACCGCCGCTGTTCTTTGCGTTGGCACCGAACTTGTGCGCGGTGAAATCGTGAATACGAACGCGACGTGGTTGTGCGAGCAGCTCACGGCTTTGCGCCATGAAGTTGTGGAGACGCTCGCGGTGGCCGATGACGAAAAAGAGATCATCGCCGCGCTCACGCGCTTGGGGCAGCGCTACGATCTGGTCATATCGACGGGCGGCCTGGGGCCAACCACGGACGACATCACCAGTGCTTGTGTTGCAAAACTGCTTTCCGTTCCTTTGGTGCGCGATGAAGCCGGTGTTGCTGCGCTCAAACAGCGATTCGTTCAAGCGGGGCGCACCTTTTACGAATCTAACATCAAGCAACTCGATTTTCCGCAAGGGGCGCACCCATTGCCCAATGAGGTGGGCACTGCGCCGGGATTTTCCGTGACTATTGGCAAAGCCCTGGCTTTCTTTGTGCCGGGCGTACCCGCTGAGATGAAGCCGATGTTCGAGTGCTCGATTCGGCCGCAGTTGGCGTCGTTGGTGCAGGGCGGCGAACACCAAGTGCGCCTGAAAACATTCGGGATGGCAGAAGCGGCGGTGGGGGAATTGCTGACCGGGGTAGAAGAGCAATTCGCCGTCACGTTGGGCTACCGCGCACATTTTCCGGAAATCGAAGTCAAAGTGCTTGCCCGCGATGCAAGCCAGAGCAGTGCCGAAGAGCGAGCGAACGGGGCCGCCCGCGTCGTGCGTGAGCGGCTGGGGCAAATCGTATTCGCCGAGGGCGATGTCACCCTGGCTCAAAGTGTCGGCCGGTTGCTGAGCGCCCGCGGGCTGACTTTGGGCCTAGCTGAATCATGCACAGGTGGCTTGATTTCGCATTTGGTGTGCGAACGCCCCGCGAGTGACTATTTTCTCGGCAGCGTCGTGTGTTACGCCAATCAGATCAAAGAGCAGGTTTTAGGGGTGAATCCCGATTTGCTTCGCGACAAGGGAGCCGTCAGCGCGGAAGTCGCAGAGCAAATGGCTTTGGGGGCCCGTCGCGTGCTCGGCGCGGACGTGGGGCTCGCGGTCACCGGCATTGCTGGGCCCAGTGGAGGCAGCAGTGAAAAGCCGGTGGGTCTAGTTCACTACGCCGTGGCCACGCCCGCGGGCGTCATGCTGTCGCAAACCCAATTCCCACGGTCGCGTGATCAAGTGAGGTTGCACGCAGCTTACAGTGCGCTGATGTTAGTACGCCGAGCGCTGGGCTAGCGGCGTTGTGAACACCATCAACCGTACACCAATCGCAACAGGATCTGAAACGCCGGCCTCGAAAGGTGAGGGAATAGATTCCAGGCGATCAGTAGACCGAGCAGCTCGATCATCGGCGTGCCGCGCATGGAATCGTACAGCTTTCCCAAGCTGTTCGGGAACAAACCCTGTAACACAGACGCGCCGTCGAGCGGCAGCACGGGCATCAGATTAAACAACGTCAACATTACGTTCAAGCTCAGCATCACACTGAGCAGCATTGAAATGGCACGCAGCGGGGAACGTGCCGCCACTTCACCCGCCGGCTCAACCAAGTTGGAGAACAAATCGAAATGGGAGGGCACCTGAAAAATCCCCATTCCCAGCAGCACCTTGATCGCAACGAAAGCGATCACGGCTAACGCCAAATTCGCCATTGGGCCGGCCAACGCCATCAGCGCCCAACGCCGCGGGTGTCTCCTGCCCCAATTTGGATCGTAGGGGGCCGAGGCCCAGCCCATCATCCACCCCCACCAATAATAAGAGAGCAAAGGCGCAAGCAGCATCCCGAAAGGCTCGCGACGAATGTGCGGCAGCGGATCGAGCGTGACCTGCCCACCCTCATAGGCGGTGGTATCGCCCCCTTTATAGGCGGCCCAGGCGTGCGCGGCCTCGTGACACGTCGTGCTGAATAGAAACGCCAAAAACCAGACAGCGAAGCTCGCGAAGTCGAAGTGCACGGACGCCTGGCCTTTCGCGGCGCAGCCTGTCACAGGAGCCCGGAAATATGCCAGACGTTTTGAATCGAGCTGCAGCGGCTCTAGTTTAGCGCGGCGTTCGTGCCACGCTTTGGTGCGTCGCCTTCTTGCAGCTGAGCCAACGTCAGCGCGTCGCCTTCCACATCGACCTGCACCGTGGTACCGGCGACGAAAGCCCCGGCAAGCACCCGCTCAGCGAGTTTGTCCTCCAGGTTCTTTTGAATCGCCCGCTTGAGCGGCCGGGCGCCGTATTGCGGATCCCAGCCCAGATTCGCCAAGCGATCTTTCGCGGCCGTCGAAACGGACAGCTTGAGGTCGCGCCGCGAAAGCCGCTTCTCCAGAGCCGCCAATTGGATATCGACAATGCTGCGGATCTGTTCGCGCGCCAGCCTGCGATAGAGGGCAATCTCGTCCAGTCGATTGATGAACTCGGGGCGGAACACTTGGCGCAGTGCGGTGGCTGACACTTCGCGCATCAGCGCCCCTTTTTGAGAAGCGTCCAAGTCCCTGCGTTCTTCCACTTCGCTCAATTCCGCTGAGGCGATGTTGCTGGTGAGGATGATCACCGTGTTTGTGAAGTCGACGGTGCGACCTTGACCGTCGGTGAGTCGACCGTCGTCCAAGATCTGCAACAGGGTATTGAAGACGTCAGGGTGCGCCTTTTCGACCTCGTCGAACAAGATCACGCTGTACGGACGCCGGCGCACCGGCTCCGTGAGCTGCCCACCTTCCTCGTAACCGACGTAGCCTGGCGGTGCACCCACCAAACGCGACACGGTGTGTCGCTCCATGTATTCGCTCATGTCGATGCGGATCATCGCGCGCTCGTCATCGAACAAAAACTCCGCCAGGGCCCGCGCGGTCTCCGTCTTGCCGACGCCTGTGGGGCCCAGGAACAAGAACGAGCCGATGGGGCGGCGCTCTTCCCCGAGCCCGGCGCGCGAGCGGCGTACCGCATTAGCCACCGCGCGCAACGCCTCATCTTGGCCCACGACGCGCAGCTTGAGCTTCTCTTCCATGGTCAGAAGCTTGTGCATCTCGCCTTCGAGCATCTTGCTCACGGGTACACCCGTCCACTTGGACACGACCGCAGCGATGTCTTCTTCCGTGACTTCCTCCTTCAAGTAAGCGCTCTTCTTCTGCACCTGCGTCAACTCTTCGCGCAACTTGATGATGTCTTTCTCTGTTTGCGGGATCTTGCCGTAAAGGATCTCTGCGGCCTTGCCGAGATCCGCACTGCGGCGCGCTTGATCTTCCTGGCCCTTCAGCTCCTCCAGCTCTTGCTGCCGCGTTTGGATTTTCGAGATGATTTCTTTTTCGCGCATCCACTGCGCACGGGCGGCGTCGCGCTCTGTGGTCAGTTCCGCCACCTCGCGTTGCAGTTCCACAAGGCGAGACTGTGACCCTTTGTCGCGCTCGCGCTTGAGCGCCTGCTCTTCGACCTTCAGCTGGATCAAACGGCGTTCGAATTGGTCGATTTCGAACGGCAGGCTGTCGATTTCCATCTTGAGCTTGCTGGCGGCTTCATCCACCAAATCGATGGCCTTGTCGGGTAGAAAGCGGTCGGTGATGTAGCGATGGCTGAGTGTAGCCGCAGCGATCAGCGCCGGATCTTGAATGCGAATTCCGTGATGTGTTTCGTACTTAGGCTTAAGGCCGCGCAAGATCGCTATCGTGGCTTCCACGCTCGGTTGATCCACGAACACCGGTTGGAAACGGCGTTCAAGCGCGGCATCCTTCTCAATACGCTTGCGGTACTCATCGAGCGTGGTCGCGCCAATGGCCTTCAATTCGCCGCGCGCCAGCGCTGGCTTGAGCATGTTCGCGGCGTCCATCGATCCTTCGGCGGAGCCGGCACCCACCAGTGTGTGCAGTTCATCGATGAACAGAATGATGGTGCCCGCCGCACCTTCGACTTCCTTGAGCACCGCCTTCAGCCGCTCTTCGAACTCACCACGGAATTTCGCACCGGCAACCAACGCTGCTAAGTCGAGCGCGAGCAGTCGCTTGTCTTTCAGCGATTCCGGCACATCGCCATTGGCAATGCGCTGAGCAATGCCTTCAGCAATGGCCGTCTTTCCTACGCCAGGTTCGCCGATCAACACCGGATTGTTCTTAGTGCGACGCGTCAGCACCTGCATCACGCGACGAATTTCCTCATCGCGACCGATCACGGGGTCAATCTTGCTGCGCCGCGCCAGTGCGGTGAGATCCCGAGTGTACTTTTCGAGCGCCTGAAACTTCTGTTCCGGATCTTGATCGGTCACGCGTTGCGATCCGCGGATCTGGGTGAGCGCCGATAAGAGTGCGTCGTGAGTCAACTTGTGGCGATCAAAGACGGCCTTGATGTCTTTATCTTTGCTGGCCGCGAGCAAGAAGTGCTCGACAGAGACAAAATCGTCTTTCAGCTTCTTCGCTTCATTCTCAGCCGCCTCAAACAACGTGTTGGCACGGCGGCCCAAATTCGGCGCTGCACCACCCGATACTTGAGGCAAACCATTGAGCCGTTCCTGCAGATCCAAGACCAAGGTGCCGACTTTGGCGCCAGCACGCTCGAGCAACGGACCGCCAATTCCCCCGTCCTGTTCTATCACCGCCAACAGCAGATGCTCCGGCACCAACTCCGGATGCCCGCGTCGCTGCGCGAGGCTGAGGGCGTCACGAATTGCTTCCTGGCTCTTGGTGGTCATGCGTTCTGGGCGCATCAAAGTAAATCCTTCCCGTCTCCAAGCGTCGCTTGGCTCCAATGCTCAAGCTGTGTCGCACGCCAGATTTGTCCAGGCCCCCTCGATGAAGGGCTGCTTCGGATCTGCGCATTTCCGCGCAATTTTTGCGATCCGGCTCGGTTAGATGTCCAAATTGCGCACGTTCAGCGCGTTCTTTTCGATGAACTGGCGTCGGGGTTCGACTTGATCGCCCATCAGCACACTGAACAACTCATCCGCGCGAACGGGATCATCAATCTTCACTTGGAGGAAGGTGCGGGCGTCGGGGTTCATGGTGGTTTCCCACAATTCGTCGGCGTTCATTTCGCCCAAGCCCTTGTAACGTGAGATCAACGCGCCTTTGCGACCGCGCTCCTCAATGAATTCGTCGAGCGCCGTGGAATCCGCAAGCTCGGTGGCTTCGCCCTTTTCCGACTTGGCCGTGTATGGCGCGGGGCCGACGGAGCGAATGTCCTCTTCCAACGCCACCAATTGCTCGTATTCGCCGTGCTCTGCCAATTTCTGATCCAACTCCGCGGATCGGGCGGAAGCTCCAGGTCGGAATTTCACCACCAGCTTAAAGCGACCTTCGCCTGCAGCCTCAGCATGTGCGGTCAATGGGCACAGTTCGGGGTAGCGCTGCTCCAGATAAGGCCGCACCTTTTCCGCGACGGCTTGCACTTTCTGCTCACTGGCAAAATCTGTGATCTCCAGCGGCTGCGTGCGCAGCACTGCCGCCACCACACGAGCATCGCATCGCCGATCCAAGCGACCCAGGAGCGAACGGTACGAGCGCAGGCGCGTCGCTAGATTGAACAGCGGAATGCCCGAAAGCGCGGGGCCTTTGGAGGCTTGCACGCTCAGCCCCTCGGTGCCGCTGCGCACCAAGTAATCGTCCAGGACGCCCTGATCTTTCATGTACAGATCTTTTTTGCCCTTGCGCACGCGGAATAGCGGCGGTTGCGCAATGTACAAGTAGCCCTTTTCGATCAGCTCGCGCATTTGGCGGTAGAAGAACGTGAGCAGCAGTGTGCGAATGTGCGAACCGTCCACGTCAGCATCGCTCATCAGAACGATCTTGTGATAGCGCAGCTTGCTCAGATCGAAACCGCCGTTGTCGTCGATGCCGCAACCCAAGGCGGAGATCAAGGTGGCAACTTCTTGCGAAGAGAGCATGCGATCGAGCCGCGCGCGCTCCACGTTCAGGATCTTGCCCTTCAGCGGCAAGATGGCTTGGAAATGCCGATCACGGCCCTGCTTGGCGCTGCCACCAGCGCTTTCCCCCTCGACAATGTACAGCTCGCTTTGCGCAGGATCTTTGCTCTGACAATCCGCCAACTTGCCAGAAAGCGACGTTGAATCCAGCACACCTTTGCGCACCACTTCGCGCGCTTTGCGCGCCGCTTCGCGCGCCTTGGCGGCCAGCAGCGCCTTCTCAACGATCTTGCGGGCTGTTTGCGGGTGCTCTTCCAAATAACGACCCAGTTGCTCAGAGACAATCGTTTCCACGATGCCCTTGATCTCGCTGGAAACGAGTTTGCTCTTCGTTTGCGAATCGAACGCGGCATCCGGGTGCTTCACGTGCACCACGCACACCAAGCCCTCGCGAACATCGTCGCCGCTGAGGCCCGCTTTCAAATCTTTGAACAGATTCTGCTCTTGGCCATAACTGTTCAGTGTGCGAGTGAGCGCGGCACGCAACCCCGTCAAGTGGGTGCCGCCGTCGCGATTGAACACGTTGTTGGTGTAGCAACTGATCTGCTCGGAGTAGCTCGCTGTCCACTGCATTGCGATGTCCAGCATCACGATTGCGTTGGGATTGTCCGGCAGTGGCACTTCCGCGGCAAACGCGACCACGTCTTCATGTGCGGGTTCTTTGGCTTGCGCCATGAGCTCCACGAATTCGCGAATGCCACCTTTGAACTCGTAACGATCTTCAACCTTTTCTGGGCCGCGCTCATCCACCAAAATGATGACCAGCCCGGAGTTCAAGAACGACAGCTCGCGCAAGCGACTGGCCAGGATGTGATGATTGAACTCGATATTGCTGAAGATCTCGGCGTCGGGCTTGAACGTGATGCGCGTGCCGGTCTGGTTGCTCTCGCCCACCGCTTCAATGCGCGCCTGTGGCACGCCGCGCCGGTATTCCTGCCGCCACACATGGCCTTCGCGCTTGATCTCCAGAGTGAGCACTTCACTCACCGCGTTGACCGCGCTCACACCCACACCGTGCAAACCAGCGCTGACCTTGTAGCTCGAATGATCGAATTTGCCGCCCGCGTGCAGCACCGTCATCACCACTTCCGCCGCGCTCAAGCCGCGCTCGGGCATAATGCCTACCGGGATGCCGCGGCCATTGTCATCGACGGTAACAGAGCCATTGCGATGAATTTGAATGTGGATCTCATTGCAGAAGCCGGCCAAGTGCTCGTCGACCGCGTTGTCGACGCACTCCCATACCAAATGGTGCAAGGCCGAGCCGTCGTGCACGTCGCCCAAGTACATGCCGGGGCGCTTACGAACGGCTTCCAGCCCTTCGAGCACCGTGATGTTGCTTGAACCGTATTCTTCGCTGCGCGGCGGAATTGAGGCGGGCGGTTGGGTATTCAAAGCGCTTCCAAAAAGCTCAAAACGAGCCCCTGGCGTATAGCGGTTTTGGCCACTTAGGGCAAGCGAATGGCGCCTCCGCTTGGTCAGCCTATCTGATGGTAATTAAAGGGGTTTTTGGGGCCCATTTACGGGGATTCCCGACGCGGATCCGTCCCTGTTCAGCCATCGCGCAAAGCTCCCTGTTCCAACCTGAAATCACAGCGCTCAGTGCTGCTGCTCGGCGCGAAGGAAAACAGCTCCGGACGGGTCGTGGTGAGGAAGACCTGACTCTGGCTCTGCTTAAGAAAGTCGTACACGGCGTTGGTGCGGCTGTGATCGAGCTCGCTTGAGACGTCATCAAGCAGCAGCAACGGAAAGGCCCCGCGTGCGTGGCACAGGCATTCGAGTTCCGCCAGCTTGAGCGCAAGGGCGAGCATGCGCTGTTGCCCCTGGGAGGCGTGCCGGCGCGCCAAGCGGTGATCCAGTTCGATTTCCAAATCGTCTTTGTGCGGTCCAATACGCGTCGACTTGCGCCGCTGATCGTCGGAGCGCCCTTGGTACAGTTGCAAACGCAATTGTTCTTCTTCGTACGGGCCACCCGGAGCAAAGCGCAACGCCACCTTCACCCGCGGATCACCCAGTCGTTCGAACGCACTGGTGGCGGCGTGCTGCAATTTCTCCGCAGCCAAAAGGCGCATGCGCTCAAGCTCTGTGCCATGTTTGGCCATGACTCGTTCGTATGCGTCAAGTTCGCGCGCACCCGAGCCACGCGTATCGAGCAAGCGTTGGCGTTCGCGTTGCGCGCTGGCAAAGCGTTGACGGTGATCCATGCTCAGCGGATTGAGGAACAGCGACACCCGATCGAGCAGCTTGCGGCGCCCCGCCGCGCTACCGGAAATGAGCTGCAGATCGCCCGGCTGAAAGACCACCACCGGCGTGCGCGTTGCGTAATCGGAAAGGCGTGCTTGCGGTTTGTCGTCAATGACGAACTGGCGCTCGTCTCGTGCCACGCTCGCGCGTTGCCGTCGAACGACGCCCGCTTCCTTCAGCTGCCCGCTGACAACGGCAACCGCGTTGCCCGCCTGAATCACCTCAGTGAGCTTTTCAATTCTGAAGCTGCGCGAGGTGCACAGCACGTATAGCGCTTCCAAAAGGCTTGTCTTGCCTTGACCATTGTCGCCGCTGATCACGTTGAAGCGCGGCCCGGGCTTCAGATCCACCGCAGTGAGGTTGCGAAAGCCGCGCACCTGCAGGCTCACCACACCCAGTTCGACGGCCATCGTTGCTCAGTCTACCACCGCGACGCCCATTCAGTGCCCTCCGTGGAGCGTCACCCTCAAATCTACAGAGCCGTCAAATCCGCATGGGCATGATCACCGCCGTGTAGCTGCCATCTGGCGGCTGCGTGGCGGGGGAGATCACGGCGGGGTCGAGCTCCCCGCTCAACTCAATGGCAACGTTCTCAGCGCCCACAGCGCCCAGCACATCCAACAAATACTTGGCGTTGAAGCCCACGGCAATTTCACCGCCGGAATATTCCGCGCCCAGTTCGTCCAAGCAATCCCCACCATCCGGGCTCTCGCTGCTGAAGCGGAGCATGTTCTTGCTCAGTGACAACTTGACCCCACCGGTGCGGTCGCTAGCGGCCACTTGCACCGCGCTCAGCGCTTCCATCACCGCTAAGCGCGGCGCCACGACGCGGCGCTCGCTGCTGGCAGGGATCACCTGTTGATACGGCGGGAATTGCGCATCGACCAGCTTCACGCTGAATTGAAATGATTTCAGATCGAAGAAGGCGTTCGGTCCGCTCTGGGTGATGACAATCTCCAAGTCTGCCGTATCCGAAATCGCCTCATCGCACAGGCGCTTGAGTTCACTGATGCCCTTCAGTGGTATCAACATCGAAGCGGAAGCTTGGGTGCTCTTGAGTTTCACTTCCATCTTGCTCAAGCGATGTCCATCCGTGCTGACCATGCGCACGCGATCACCGTCCCACTCGAACAAGGCGCTGCTCAGATGCAGCCGTGTCTCATCGGTGGAAATGGCAAAGTGAGTTGCCGCAATTAGACGCGCCAATGCATTGGCGGGCAACGTGAGACGTTCGGCATTTGCTGCAGCTGCGGGCAGCGCGGGAAATTCTTCGCCGGGCAGCGCCTGCAACGTATAGCGCCGCGGATGACCCACAGCGCGAATGGTGGTGGCCGCGCCGTTGGTTGAGATGGAGATCTTTCCGTCAGGCATATGACGGATCCGCTCAAGGAGTTCGCGTGCGCCTAACGCAATTGCCCCGCCCTTTTCAACTTCAGCGGGAATGCTCCCCGTGATCGCGACGTACAAATCCGTGGCTGCCAAACGCAAACGATCGGGGCCCTCTACTTCCAACAGCACATTGCCCAACACGGGCATGGTGCTTTTGCGGTCGGCAACGCCCTGACATCGCGACAGGATCCGTTGCAGGTCTTTTTTGCTGACAACGATCTGCATGGGCCTCGTGTACCCGGACCGCGTGAGCGGCGCTAGGGTTCCGAACTGTCCCCATTGGCCCGCTCAAGCTCAAGCCAGATCGCTTCTAAGATCTAACTTATTAATAAAATTAGTAGTGGTATCAGTAGGCCCTGTGGACCTTGTGGAAAACACTACAAGTAGCTGAGTTAAAAGGGTTTTTTGTCTTCAACGTTGGGGATTGCTTCGGGATCGGTCAGGGGGCTTAGCTGTGACCTAATCGTGGACGGCTAGAGGTTTTCGAATTGGCCCCCAGTCTGTACAGGAACGAAGCCCAGGCTATGCGGAGGGTTGCCCACAGGGTGAGCACAGAGGTTGTGCCGGATTATTTCAGCAGGGGCATGCCTCAGGGCGACGACTAGGCCGCGGGCGCAGTTGTTCCGGCGGACTCTAGACGCGCCAAGCTCGTGAGCAGCACTTGGCGGGTTTGGCTGTAGGCCTTGGTGCCAATCAATTTGTCCTCTCGGGCTTTCTCGAGTGCGACGAGTTCATCGAGCAGTAGCCCTTGCGCGGCGCCTCGATCGGCTGCGGGTAGGTTGCCTTTGGTCTTCTTGCTGCGAGGCTGCTGCCAGCCGTTCCACAGACCGTATGCGGCAATGGCCAGTGCAATCCCCAGCGCGATGTAATGGCCGTTGCCTTTGGTGCGCATGCCGCCAATGTCGATGCTGATCGCCTCTGGGCTTGCTTCGCGCCGCTCAAGGTAATTGTGCTCAGCCACCAAAACGCGTTGCCCTGAGCGCATGCGATCGGGTGTCGCGTCGCTGAAGCCGGGAACTTTGAGTGTCATCTCCGTTCCCGAGTCGACGATCACGCGCATTTCAATGGTGCGCGGGAAGATCGGAATGGTGAGTCCAAATGCGGCTTCGTGCGGATTGGTCAAACTGAAACGAAAGCCGACTTCATTGGCACCAGGCCCGAAGGTGCCCATCAACTTGGCCCCCACATCGCCTGCTTCTTCGAAATGGGTGTCGGTGGGGGATTCTTGGGCGGTGAACGCCTTCCACCCCGTGGGGAGTTTCATTACTAGATCGTCCGGCACCCACGCGACTTTGCCGATGTTGATGATCTGGTAGAGCACATCGATCACAAAATCATCTTCAGCCGGATGAATGGCGATCACGCCGCGACCGACAACGGGACCGTCTTTTTGATCGCGGCTGACCGGATACAGCGTGATCACCTCGCGGTGACCCATGTCGCGGCGGATGGGAAAAGTTCCTGCGCCAAATTGCGCAGGCCCGGAAGAGACGGTGACGCGGTAGCTGAAGTCGGTGGTGGTTGCTAGGCCAGAAAAGGTCGCTTTTCCCTGAGAATCGCTGACTTGCGTGCGCTCAGTGTGTGAATCGCCTTCGGCGATCGATTGGCGAAAAGCAGTCAGCTTAATGGCGTGCCCTGCAACCGGATTCCCATTGGGATCGAGCAGCAGTGCTTCAATGGTGCCCACTGGCAGCTCGGCAGTGTCTTGTGACTTCGGCCCGCTGGGAGCCTGCATTCCGTCTGATGCGTGAGCAGACGCCGGAGCGGAGCCACTCGCTGCAGGAGCCTGTGCATTACAAATTGAACTCGAAAAGACCAGCGCTAAGGGAGCGACTAGCCCAATAAGGAATCGCGTTTTCATACGCCTTCCTTGGGGGTCAAGAGGGTGCCACAGCTCTTGCAAAATCGGGCGTCTGCGTCGTTGCGCGTGCTGCATTGGGGGCATGTGCCGTCGAAGGCTTTTGCGGGCTCAGCTTGCGCTGGCTCCGTCTGCGCTGGCTCCGTCTGCGTTGGGGCGGGTTCCTCGATGCTCCTTGGGGCGTGGCCTAAGCGCTTTGCCAGCAGTTCTTCGGCTTTTTTCACCGCGGGGCTGAGATCGCGATCAACGAGGAGCAACAGTGCTTTGGCCTCGGCACGGTAGCGTTGCGACAGCTCGTGATAATCCTGATCGCTGATCTTTCCGACGCTGCGCTCGTATTCCAGATCTTTCAGCGCGCGCAGCACGGCTTGCTTCTGTTCTTCTTCGGCGGAGGGGGCACCCAGGCTCAGGGCTTCTTCCAGGGTCATTGGAGATTCGCCCGCAAGGCCTTGCAAGCTGGACCACAGGAGTAGAATGCAATTGAGCAGTGCGGCCCCGGCGAGCAACAGCAGCGCAGTTGCCAGCCCGAATAACAGCCCGCAAGCAAGCGCAGCGATCCCCAATAGGAACAGCGCGATTTTTCGCAGCGCCCCCATCTTCTGCAGGTGATTGGGCAGCAGCGAGCTCAAATGGTGGCCCACCGAATTGCTCACGCCGCTTTCCGTAGCCTATTTTTGTTGTTTGCGCAGCACCCAAGGGGTGAACACGCCGGCCAAGACGAACCCGCCTAAGAGAGCCCCAAGCGGCGCCCAAGGCACCTGAGGCGCCTGCGGCAGCGGCGACGACCCGGACGATCCTTGGCCCGAAACAGCGGTCATTTCGCTCGCGATGGGGGGCGCTAAGGCGTGCAGGGTCAGGGCGTGGGCGGGGCTGGTGGCGATCAAGATTGCCATCATCACGCCCGAGGTGACGCCCGCCGAGGCGCGCACATATTGCCAGACGCCCAGCTGTTTGAAGCTGACATCCGGCCACAGCGAAATGCCCGCGCCGCCGATCAAAATCAGCACGCCGACCCAGATCCAACTGACCAGTGGATTGACGTGAATGCGGAAGGTCGCAAGCTTGCTGGAAGGATCGACAGTGCCGATCGCGAGATAAAGATCATCGCGCAAGCTGCTCAAGATGCTCACCTCGGTGGTGGGCATTTGTTGTTTTTTGTAGATGAACTTGCCCGGTGAGACGTTTCCCAGCTCTCTGCCGCCACTGGTGACGGCGAGATCGGTGAAGATCATTCGCTTCTCTGCGTCGACTTCCATCCTAGGAGCCTTGTAGGTCAAGGTGTAAGCGCCCACTTGCACGCTTTGCCCCGGCAGTAGATTCGCCTCTTTTTCGATCTCCCACGCCTTGCCCGCGAAGCCGAGGAAGATGAGACCGATGCCAAAATGGACCACGTATCCGCCATAGCGGCGGCGACTCTTGCTAACCAAGTTGAGCAAGGCTTCGAACACGCCTTCTTGCGAATTCTTGCGGCGCGCCGCGATGCCTCGTGCGAATTCCTGCAGAATTACTGCGAAATTCAGCCCCACCAGGGTGGTGGTGATGAGCGGTGCCGTGGCCCCGACTTGTTTGAGCAGCTGACCGACAATGCCTTCGTAATGAGCCTCTTCGTAGACCAGCGGTGGAAAGCCGACGGAGGCACCGAACAACATGTGAGCGACCGCGACGAGCGCGGCTGCGCCGAGGGGGAAAGCGAAGGCTCGTTTGAGTGACACGCCGCTCGTCTTGCGCCAGCCGAACAGCGGCGCGACCCCCATGAGCAGCAAGATCACCAGCCCAATGGGCGTCATCCAGCGATTGAAGAAGGGTGGCCCCACGGTGACCGATTGCTGCCACAGCCACTCGCTGATGCGCGGCCAGATGGTGGCGACACCAATGAAGGTGCAGCCGCCCAGAAAGGCCCAATTGTTGACCACGAACGCCGCTTCACGGCTGAGCACGGATTCAATGCGCCCACTGCCCTTGAGCAGCGGCCTGCGCCACACGATGAGACCGGCAGAGGTGGCCACGATGGCGCCCATGGCCCACAAAAAATAGGAGCCGATGTCGCTCTTGGCAAAGCTGTGGACGCTGCTGATCAGACCCGAGCGCGTCAAGAATGTGCCGAAAATGGTCAGGAAGAACGTGATGCAGATCAGCACTAAGTTCCACGTCTTCATCAGGTTGCGCCGCTCCTGGATCATGGTCGAGTGCACGTAGGCGCTGGCGGTAAACCAGGGCAAACAGGCCGCATTTTCCACCGGATCCCACGCCCAATAGCCACCCCAGCCGAGCTCTTTGTACGCCCACAGCATGCCCAGCGCGTTGCCGATGGACAGGAACATCCAGGCGAACATCATCCATTTGCGCGTGGCGTTGATCCACTCGTTATCGAGCCGGCCGGTGATCAGTGCGGCCATTGCAAAAGAGAACGGAATCGAACAGCCGACGAACCCGGTGTACAGGCTGGGCGGATGGATGATCATGTAGAAATCTTGCAGCAGCGGGTTCAACCCCTCCCCGTCGACCGGTGATCCGGCGAGATTGGTCTCAAAGGGATTTGCCGCGAAGAGCATCAACATGGCGAAGAAGCTAACGATCACCATCAACGTCGCGATCACGTATGGCTGCAGATGCCGGTACTTCCCTTTGAGCCATGCCACGCAGGCCGTGATGTAAACGCTGAGTAAGAACAGCCACCACAACAGCGAGCCGTCTTGTCCACCCCACAAGGCGGTGAGCAAGAAGGTGTTCGACATGGCGCGCTCGCTGTAGTGAGCGACATAGCGAATGCGAAAATCGTGAGTGATGAACGCGTAAGCGAGACAGAAGACCCCGAGTAACACCAGCCCGCACACGCCGTACGCCCCCAGGCGCGCCGATTCGAGCAAGCGCGGTCGATTGCGTCCCGCTGCGATGGACACGGCGAATGTGTACGCGGCGCACACCAAGATGGCGTACAGGACGCCGGTTCCAAACTCAGGGAGTGATTGCCACAGCATGGTCGTCTCTATGGTTGCCACTGACCAGTTTCTGGCCCGTGGTCTCTTGGACTGTAGAGGCGGTCACCGATCGCCGCAACGTCCGGTGGCAATAACGTGCAAAGGCGCGCGATTTAGTCCTGAAACGCTGCGAAGCCGCACCCGCGGCGCGGATTTTCAGCTTTCCTGAACGGTTGTGCCGACGTTTTCACCCAGGCACACGCGCCGAATATTGCCCGGCGTCATGCGGAAAACCCGGATTGGCATACCGTTCTCGCGGCAGAGGGTGACGGCGGTTGAATCCATCACGCCCAAGTGTTGGCTCAGAAACGCATCGTAACTGACGCTTTCGTACATCTTTGCGTCTTTGTGACGGTTCGGATCGCGGTCGTACACCCCGTCGACCTTGGTGGCCTTGAGCAGCGCCTCGGCTCGGATCTCCATCGCGCGCAGCGCCGCAGCGGTATCAGTGGAAAAATATGGGTTGCCTGTACCTGCGGCGAAGATGGTGATGCAACCCTGATCGAGGTGCTTCATGGCTTTTCGGCGGATGTACGGCTCGGCCACCTGCCGGATCTCCAATGCGGTCATCACCCGCGTCGGGACATTCTCGCGCTCCAGCGCGTCTTGCATGGCCAGTGAATTGATCACCGTGGCGAGCATGCCCATGAAATCGCTCTGCGCGCGGTCCATCCCTTGGCTTGCGCCCTTGAGTCCACGAAAGATGTTGCCGCCACCGACGACAATACCGATCTGCACACCCGTGCGATGCACCTCGCCGAGTTCGCGTGCGGTATCTTTCAAAGTCTGCGTGTCAATGCCGTAACCGCCCTCTTTCCCACACAAGGCTTCGCCACTCAGCTTGAGCACAACACGGCGGTAACGCAGCTGGGCATGGGGTGACGGCACGCGGCCAGGCTTACTCAGTGTGCGGCGCGAGCGCAATGCAGGTGCGCACAGATTGCCCCCATCTGCTGGAACGCTGCCTTGGGGTGGCGAGGGTGGGCCGGTCGTAGTATGTGCCCGATCCATGGGAGTCGTTCGCCCCGGGGGCAATCGCGTGCCAAGGGTTTGGCTGAGCGCTCTCTTCAGGGCCGCGCCTGCTGTGCCCGCCCTTTCGCTCACAGCGCTGCTTTTGACAGGCTGCGACAAGGATGCCGCTGAGCCGTTGGCGGCGCCCTCCGCTCAAATTCCGCCCGAGCAGTTGACCGCCGACCTCGCGGGCAAGGTGCTGGCCAAAGTGGGCGGGCGCACCATCACGCTGGGCGACTACGCCGCGACGCTCGAGCGGATGGATCAATTCGAGCGCCGACGCTATCAGACGCCAGAGCGTCGCTTGGCGCTGCTCAACGAGATCATCACGGTGGAGCTACTAGCGCGTGAAGCAGAGCGCCGCGGATTGGATAAGAGCGCCGAGGCGCAGGAGATGTTGCGGCAGCTGCTGCGAGACGAGATGTTGCGCAGGCAGAAGAACAACCTGCCCAAGCTGGAGGATTTGCCGGCCGCGCGGTTGCATGAATATTACGACGCGCATCGTAATGAATTGCGGGAGCCCGAGCGACGTCGCGTTTCACACATCCTGCTTCATGAGCGCAGCGAGGCTGAGCAAGTTTTGAGTCAGGCAAAAACGGCGAGCCCTGAGCAATGGGGCGATCTGGTCAAACGCTATTCGCTCGATAAATCCAGCTCGATCAGCGCTGACAAGCAGGATGATAAACCCCAGGAGCTGACTGGGGATTTGGGGCTGGTGAGCGCACCGGGTAGCGAACGAGGGGAGAACCTCAGCGTGCCCGAACCCGTGCGCAAAGCGTTGTTCACCTTGAACAAGGTGGGGCAGGTTTATGATGGTCTGGTGGAATACAACGATGAGTTGCACATCGTTCGACTGATGGGTATCAGCCCCGAGCGCGATCGCAGTTTCGCCGAAGCCGAGCGCACCATCCGCGTCCGCGTGTTGCAGGAGATCGCCGAGCAGAAAGAAGCTGAGTTGATCGCGGATTTGAAGAAGACCATTCCTGTCACTATCAACGAAGCGGCGCTGGCGCAGATCAAAGTGCCCAACGAGCCCAAACCATGAGCTCCTTGGTGCAGCTGAAGAGAACACCACCGCTCGTGGAGGGTCAGCTCCGTGACGTTGAGCGCAGCGACGATTGGCGCTGGCAGCTGCAAAATGCCGTCACGCGGGCCGATCAGTTGGCCCAGGTCATCGATCTTTCAGCCGAAGAATTGACGGGCGCGCAGCGCGCTCAAGAAAGCGGCTTTCCTATTTCGATCACGCCGCATTATCTGTCGCTGATTGACGCACACGATCCGCAGTGCCCAATTCGAAGGCAAGTGGTGCCACGCATTGAAGAGGGCGATTCAGCGCCCGGCGATTTGCACGATCCGTTGGGTGAAGTGGCGCACGAGGTGGCGCCGGATCTGGTGCAGCGTTACCCCGATCGCGCGCTGTTACTCGTGAGCGATCGCTGTGCGGTGTACTGCCGCTTCTGCACGCGCAGCAGAATGGTGGGGGACGGCGGTGGGCCGCGGTCACTAGATCGATTGGGCCCCGCGCTGCAGTACCTAAAGGATCACCCGGAAATTCGCGATGTGATCATCAGTGGCGGGGATCCACTGGTGATGGCGAGCGAGAAGATCCGCGACATCGTGGCGGCGGTACGCGCGGTGCCCAGCGTGGAGACGATCCGCATTGGCACGCGGGTGCCGGTGGTATTGCCCCAGCGCATCACGGGTGAACTGCTGAGCGCGCTAGCCCCGTTTCATCCGCTGTGGATCATGACGCACTTCAATCACCCCAAGGAATTGACCGAACGGGCGCGGCAAGCGTGTCGCGATCTGGCCAATGCCGGCTTCCCGGTGATGAATCAAACAGTGCTGCTGCGCGGCGTGAACGACGATCCTGCGGTGCTCAGTGCGCTATTTCGCGGCCTAGTGCGCGAGCGGGTCCGACCGTATTATTTGCTGCAAGCCGACCCCGTCAAAGGTACCGGCCATTTGCGCACACCGATTGCACGAGGATTGGAAATCGTGCGGGCGTTGCAAGGCCAATTGAGCGGCATCGCGCTGCCCAAGTTCATCGTCGACACCCCCGGGGGCTTCGGCAAAGTCCCCCTCGCGCCGAACTACGTGCTCAGCAGCGAAGCCGGCATTACGCGCTTCATCACGCCGCGCAATGTCGAAGTGGACTACTTCGATCCGCCGGTTTGATCGCAACGCGTGCGGGCGTCAGAGTCGCAGCAGATTTTCGAACGGCTTCCTATTCTTCCACCGGTAGGCGCCGAAATCGCGGGTGTCAATGGCCCGGCTCACGCTTTCGAGCGCGTGACGCCTCTTGCGTTGGCCTGGCTACCCCGTGTTTCCTCGCCAGAGAATCCGCAAGGAGGGGCTTGTAGTCATTGGACAGATTTTCGGGCCCCTCGGAGCGGCCTGTGAGCTGGCGTAAATGGCTCGCTTGCCGCGCCAGATCGTCGGTCACTCGAGCGTTCGGGCGCCTTGTCATTCGATCTGTATGACGCAGCTCATTTGCTCAGTCAACCTGCGAAGTTTTCGACTCTCCCGTCTGAGGGGTGCCGCCCGACGCAGGCCGTGATACCGAATTGGGATGACCAAGCCGCGCAGTGATTCGAAAGCGGCGGACGCGCCGGGTGATGAACTGGTGCGGCGCGATGCGGTGGCGCTGGCGGGCGGGGGCGCGGAGCGAATTGCCAAGCAGCATGAGGCGGGCAAGTTGACCGCGCGCGAGCGCATCGATTTGCTGCTCGATCCGGGCACGTTTGTGGAAATGGATCGCTTCGTCACTTCGCGTTCAAGCGAATTCGGATTGCAGGATCGTTCATTGCCCGGCGACGGTGTCGTGGTGGGTTATGGCCTGGTCGACGGCCGCAGGATTTGTGTGTTCGCGCAGGATTTCACGGTGCTGGGCGGCACTTTGGGAGAAGCGCACGCGAAAAAGATCACGAAAGTGATGGATCTGGCACTCAAAGTGGGCGCACCCGTGGTGGGGCTCAATGATTCAGGCGGCGCGCGCATTCAAGAGGGGGTCAGCGCGCTCGCGGGCTACGCGGATATATTTCTACGCAATACGCTGTGCAGCGGGGTGATCCCGCAGATCAGTTGCGTGATGGGGCCGTGCGCGGGCGGCGCTGTGTATTCCCCAGCGATCACGGATTTCGTGTTCATGGTCAACGGCACCAGTCACATGTTCATTACCGGGCCCGACGTGATCCGCGCCGTCACCCATGAGGAGGTGAGCAAAGAAGACTTGGGCGGCGCGATGACCCACGCGCAACACAGTGGGGTGGCACACTTTGTGGCGCAGGACGACGCAGACTGCTTGCAACAACTGCGACGGCTGCTCGCTTTCTTGCCCGCGAACAACCTGGATGGTGCGCCCATAAAGAGCAACACTGACCCGACGACGCGCGCCGTTCCAGAGTTGGAGCAATTGATCCCTAAGGAAAGCAACAAGCCTTACGACATGAAGCGCGTGATCCGGGCCGTGGTCGACGAGGGGGATTTGTTCGAGGTGCACGAGCATTTCGCCAAGAACATGATTGTGGGCTTTGCGCGCATTGGCGGCCGAAGCGTGGGCATTGTGGCCAATCAGCCTGCGGTGCTCGCGGGCGTGCTGGATATCGACGGGAGCGTCAAAGCGGCGCGTTTTGTGCGTTTTTGTGATGCCTTCAACATCCCACTCTTGGTTTGGGTGGATGTTCCCGGGTTCTTGCCGGGGGTGGCGCAAGAGCAGGGCGGCATCATCGTTCACGGGGCCAAGTTGTTGTATGCGTTCTGCGAAGCAACCGTACCAAAGCTCACTGTTATCACGCGCAAGGCTTACGGCGGCGCGTACGACGTGATGAACAGCAAACACATTCGCGCGGATGTGAACCTCGCCTTTCCAACGGCGGAGATCGCCGTGATGGGGCCGGAAGGCGCCGTGAACATCATCCACCGTCAGGCGATCAATGAAGCGCCCGATCCGAATGCGGCGCGCGCGGTGTTCGTCGAGGAATACCGGCAGAAGTTTGCCAGCCCGTACAAGGCTGCTGAGTTGGGCTTCATCGACGAGGTGATCGATCCCAAGGAAGTGCGCCTGCGTCTGGCCAGTTACTTGGAGCTGCTCAAGAATAAGCGGGATAAGAACCCCAGCCGAAAGCACGGCAACATCCCGCTCTAGGCGTGTTCTGCGTGAGTGGCATGCAATCGATCCACCTGTCGCAAGGTGGGGAACAAGCGCGACCAAATGAGCACCACGGCCAAGGTGGCGAGGCCGCCTAGGGCTACGGACGGCACCGTGCCGAAAGCGCTTGCCGTGATGCCGGATTCAAATTCGCCCAGCTCGTTAGAGGCGCCCACGAAAATCAGGCTCACTGCGCCCACGCGGCCGCGCATGTCATCGGGAGTGTGCAGTTGCACCAAGGTGTGACGCATCACGACGCTCACCATGTCGACGGCCCCGGAAAACGTGAGCAACGCCAGTGAGAGCCAAAAGTTGCGCGACAGGCCAAAGGCGATCATCGACAAGCCAAAAAGCGCGACGCAGCTGAACAATGTGCGGCCCGCGTGCCGCTCCACCGGCTTCTTTGCCAGGATCAGGGCCATCAGCACCGCGCCGAGGGAGGGCGCGCTACGCAGCCACCCTAATCCGGAAGGCCCAACATGCAGGATGTCGCTGGCGAATACGGGCAGCAACGCCACAGCACCGCCAAAAAGCACGGCGAAAAGATCCAGAGAAATGGCACCCAAGATCGCTTTGTGCCGCCAGACGTAGCGAATGCCTGCGCTCAAGCGGTGCCAATAGCCCTCTGTCTTGGGTGTGCCTCGACTCCTGGTACGGATGTTGAAGTAAAGACAGGTGGTGAGCAATTCGAGCACGACGGTGCAGCCGTAGACGCCCCGCGGGCTTCCGCTCAAGGCGTAGACGAGGCCGCCTATGGCAGGGCCCACTGCAGTGGACACCTGCCAAATGGAGCTGCTCCAAGCCACGGCATTGGGAAAGAATTCGATCGGCACCAAGTTGGGCACCAGCGCCTGCCCCGCGGGGCTGGAGATAGCGCGGGCGGTGCCGACGACGGTTGCTGCGAAGTAGATCCCGAGCAGCGGAGCCATCGCTTGAAAGCTGAAGATCCACAGCATCACGCCCCCCAAGGTGAGCAGCAAACTCGACAGCCCCAAAAGATTGCGACGATCAAAACGATCTGCCGCATCGCCTGTGAGCAGGGCAAAGCCCACAGCCGGCAGGAATTGAACCAGGCCCACGTAGCCTAATTGCAATGGGCTGTGCGTGAGCGCGTAGACTTGCCAGCCCACAGCGACTGTCTGCATTTGCAGACCGATCACACTGAGCAGGCGCGCGGCCTGATACAACCGAAAATCGCGAAAGCGGAATGAGGCGAAGGCAGAGCCGTCGCCGGGGGGCACGGAAGTCACAGATCTACCGGAGCCTCATTTCGCGGCAGGTTTTCACACTGGACGCTGTAATTCAACACAAGTGATGCGCGAGCTCTCAGATGAGGAATCGTCGCTTTCGTCGGGCTGGTGGGAGCCGACCACCTTGATGACGACGATCATCACCAGAACCACCACAGCGGCGATGATGAAATTTCTTCCTTGTTTGTAACAGTTGTGATCGTAGGCAGTGAGCGCCATTTCGAGCAGGCGCTGGGTCTTCATTTCGCGCAACACCTCCGCATCCGCTGTGCGCACTGCGTCCAACGCCTCTTCTGGAATGGCGATGCCGCCGCGTTGGCTCAAAAGACCGCGCGCGATGTGGGCGCCCTCTGCAAGGATCTCTTTCTCCGCCTCTTCCACACCCTGGCTGCGCACGCCCAAGCGCTGGCGGAAACTCTTCTCGAATTCCGCCTTCTGTTTGTGCAAGCGACGACCTTCTTCGGTAAAGCGATCGACTTCTTTGCGAGCGGCGTCCACATGGGCTTGCACAGCCGAGCGATCCGCGGTGCGCTTGGCAACCGCGGCCTGATGGTTGGGCACTTGCTCCATCAAGGCAGCGATGCGAGTGCCGTGATCGACAGGCTTGCCCTGGATCCTGCCTTCTTCTTCGGCGCTTTTCAGTGAGCGGATCTCGATCAAGAGACGCTTGTACAACCCTTCGGCGCGCGTGAGTAGCTGCTGTTGCTCCGAGAGCTTTTGCGAGCGGGTGATCAGTTCCGCGTTCATCGCATTGATTTGGGCTTGGTTCGCCGCGATGACCTGATCCACTTTGGCGGATTCTTCAGCGTATTGTTGATTGTCGCCAGCGAGCGCCTGCGACCGTTCTTTTACCAGTTGCTCCAGCTGTTCCAGGTTGCTGAAGAAATGCCGGAATCGCTCGTCGCCTTTTAGGGATCGGCAGCCTTGTGCGAGCTGGGCC
>DATJEQ010000306.1:0-18195 GCA_035496495.1 Polyangiaceae bacterium | reverse complement strand
TGCCGAATGGGGACCTGTCGCATAGAGTCCGCGCCCCATGTACCTTCCCATCTCAAAGAAACCCAAGAAGACCGATCGCAGCCGGGGCAAGCGCTTCAAAGCCGCCGAAAAAGCCAAGAATCGCAACCGCCATAAGCGCCTCAATCCGCCGGACTGATCGCGGCAATTGTACGGGCACGGCATGCCGTGCCCCTACAAGATTACCCGCCGCTGCCGCGTTTCAGCTCGTTGAGTACCAATTTACTGACGGCTTTGAGCGTTTCAAAGACGCCTTCGCCGCTGCGGGCGCAGGCCTCGAAATCGGGCACGTTCATTGGGTTGAGCAGCGGGCGCAACTCAGCGACTTCTAGCGCATTGGGCAAATCGCGCTTGTTGTACTGCACGACGTAGGGGACTTTTTCTAGCGAGTAGCCCTGCTCGGCCAGATTGGTGCGCAGGTTCTCCACGCTTTCTTGATTCGCCTCCAGGCGCTCCAGCTGCGAATCCGCCACGAAGATCACGCCATCCACGCCCTTCAAGATAAGCTTGCGGCTAGCGTCGTAGAAGACCTGGCCGGGCACGGTGTACAAATGAAAGCGCGTCTTAAAGCCGCGGATTTCGCCCAGTGAAAGGGGCAAGAAATCGAAAAACAGGGTCCGCTCGGTTTCGGTGGCCAAGCTGATCATCTTGCCTTTGGCTTCGGGATTCGTGCGCTCGTAAATCCACTGTAAATTCGTGGTTTTCCCACACAATCCGGGCCCGTAGTAGACGATCTTACAATTGATCTCCCGGGCCATGTAGTTGATGAAACTCATAGCGGGGTACCTCAGTCGTTGAACAAGTTGTCGATGTCGTCGTCAGTGATCTCACCGAACGGCGAATCGGCACCGGGCTCATGCACTTTGCTAAGCAGCGCTTCAAAAATGCGATTGAGCTCGTCCGTCGCTTTGCGCACGCGCAAGCGAACCAGACCCAAGCTCGATTTGGAATCGAAGATCACCACCAAGATCACGCGATTACCCACTAATTGGATGTGGATGTTGGCGTTCTCACCCTCGTGGAATTGGGTCGCAAATTCCTGTTCGCGCAACAGCTTGGCAATGCCGCCGGTGGCAGCGATGTTGCCCGCGGTGAGCGAAGCAAGCGACGTGGTGTCGATGTTGTCGACATCGCCACTGGCCGAAATCAGTTGACCGTTCTTGTCGACAATGAAGACGACTTTGGCGTTCGCTTCCCGAACCAGGCGATCGACCACCGCCTGGATCTGGTGGAACTCCTCCTCGTACATCACCATCTGAGGGTTGACCATTGACGACCTTTCAAGTTGCCTAAGCCGGCCTTCGCACCGTAGCAGGGCGGCTTGCCAGCGAAAACTGCCAAGATCACGCGGCTAAACCTGCTCGTAACTGACGAAAATGGTTCCAGCAAGGCCCGCTTTGCGGGGATTTCAGGCTTGTTCAGTACCGGCCGGCAGAGCGGTCCTGATAGGAGCAACCGTCGGGCCGTGGACCCTATGTATGACTCTTCACTTCAATAGCTTTCATTGCGGTCGTGTGCCAAGGTGGCGCGCCGCACGCATTTGAGGTCAATTGGAACCATGAAGCCGCATGCTCGGCGCACACAGGCAAGATTGTTTCGGAGCTGGCAGCTTACATGCGCCCTGCTCGTGATCGCTGTCGGCGTGTGTGTGCCCTCAAACGCCCGCGCGCAAAGCCTGCTTGGAGGCGACGCCAGCTACGCTCAAGCGATGGCGGAGATTGCGCAAGCCCGCGGCCCGGCCGCCTACCCCGCGCTGCGCGATCTGTGGCGCACCTGGGATGAAGAGCATCCCGACCGTGTGGAGGCCGCTTTGCGCTTGGCTGCAAAGGCTCCAAGCCTCTCGCCCGCAGTGCGGGTCTACGCGCGCGCCCTGGGCGCCTACGCGCGGATCCGGCGCGGTGATTTGGACCAGGCGCAAAAGACAATCGCATCCCTCGGCTTTGTGACAGATTGGTTGTTCGTTGGTCCTTTCGACAACGACGGGAAGTCTGGTTACGATCTGGCTTACGATCCAGAGAACGAACTGGGTAAACCGATCACCCAGGGAAAGGCGTTCCAAGGAAAGGAACGCGCCGTGCGTTGGCGCAAATTGCCGAGCGCATTTCCCTACGGCTGGTTCGACACCGGCACCGTAGCAAAGCCGGAGAAAGCCATCTGCGCGTACGCCTCTGCGTTCGTGCGCGACACCCATGCCAGAACCGCTCGCCCGATCACGATTTGGGTGGGATCAGGTGGCGCGTTCAAGCTGTTTTGGAACGGCAAGCAAGTGCTGGCCGATGCGGCCTACCGCGGTCACGACGTGGACCGATCGGCGGCCGCTGTCAGGCTGCAGCCCGGCACTAACGCGCTCGTGATCAAGCTGTGCGGCGACGATACTGCGCCCATTGTCTCAGTGCGCGTGGCCGATGCCAAAGGCGCACCCGACTCCAACTTAACGCTCTCGGCGCGCTTTGAAGACTCGCTGGAAACCCCTGGTGCAAAGAAGGGCGCCACAGAAAAACCGACGCAAAAGTCGCTGCTACTGGGCCCAGTGCAGCAGTTCGAGGCGCTCTTGGGCAAAGGCAAACCCAACGCCGATCTCCTGGAACAATACGCGCGTTACCTAGTGCTGACTTCGGGCGACGACACCGCGGTGCACAAAGCGCGTGACTTAGCCAAGCGCGCGGCGGACGCGTCGCCCACTGTGAGCAGGCTGCTGCTCGCGGGGCAACTCGCGGAAGACAGAAATCAACGCGCGGAGTGGATCGACAAGGCGGTCGCGCGCTTGAAGCAGGAGCCCGCTCACGCGACCCAAGTCGCCCTCGCTCAGGCGGATCTCGCTAAAGAGAGCGTCAATTGGCGCGAAGCGTTGCCCTATTACGAAGGTGTCCTTGCGTCGAACCCGGACAACATTGACGCCATTCGCGGCAAGGTCGAATCCTACAACGAGGCAGGGCTCAAACGCAGCGCGCTGCAGTTGTTGCAAGACGCTGCCCAGCGCAATCCTTATTCGCTCACGCTGCTCAATATGCTGGCGACCCAGGCACGCGCCGTGGGCAACCTCAGCTTGGCCAGCGAAACGGAAGCGCGCTACGCCGCATTTCGCTTTGATGATCATAGTTACTTGAGTTCGCGCATCGATTTGGCGCTGGCGCGTCGCGCACAGAAAACGGCCAATCACTGGCTGACGCGCCTTTTGGCCTTGGAGCCCGATGCCCCCTGGGCCTACGCGACCAGCGCCGACGCCTACCGCGCGATGGGGCAAAGCGATCGCGCCCTGGCGACTTACGAAACCGCACACGCGCTGGTGCCCGAAGACACGGCCCTGCTGCAGGCGCTCAGCGATTTACATGGGCAACTGGGTCAACGCGACGAGCAGCGCACGCTATTGCAGCAGATCCTGCAGATCAGGCCTCAAGCGAAGGAAGTGCGCGAGTACATCGAGCACATTGAGCCAGAAAAGCCGCGACCCGACGAAGCCTTGGCGTGGCAACCGAGTCAATTTCTGGCCAAGCGCTCGGTCGACGCCAAGGGGGAGAATCGCCGCACGCTGCTCGATCTGAGCGTGACGACGGTGTTCGAAAACGGACTTTCCAGTAGCTTTCGCCAGATCGTATTCCAACCGCTCACGGACTCCGCCGCGGCTTTAGCGCGGCAATATGCGTTCTCTTACGAATCGGATCGGCAACGCGTGCAACTGCGCGGCGCCCGGGTTTTCCGCGGCGATGGAAGAGTGGATGAGGCGATTGAGAGCGGCGAGGCCGCCGCTAATGATCCTTCGATCGCAATGTACACTTCCGCGCGCACCTTCTACGTGCAGTTCCCCAGGCTCGATCCGGGCGATGTGGTTGAGCTGCGCTATCGCATTGACGAAGTGGTCGCCCAAAACGAGTTCGCTGATTACTTCGGCGAGCTGGTGAACCTACAAAGCGGGGACGCAACCGGGCACGGCGAGTACGTATTGGTCACACCGAAGAGCCGACAGTTCTACATCGATTCGCGCGATATTCCTGGCCTGCACAGCACGCGCACCGAAGCGGGCAACCAAGTGACTTACCGCTTTTACGCCGACGACATTCCCGCGTTGGTTCCTGAGCCCGACATGCCGCCCTGGCAAGAAGTGCTGGGCTTCATCCATGTCTCCACCTTCGATTCTTACGGCGCCATGGGGCGTTGGTATTGGGGCCTGAGCCACGAGCAGTTAGATCTGGACGACGAAACACGCAAGTTGGTGCACACCATCGTGGAAGGCAAGCGCACCGATTTGGACAAGGTGAAGGCCGTTTACAACTGGGTGATCAAGAATACGCGTTACGTCGCGCTGGAGTTCGGCATCTACGGCTACAAGCCACGCCGCTGCGTGCAAACGGTGGCGCGCGGCTGGGGCGATTGCAAAGATAAGGCCACTGTAATTGTTTCGCTGCTCAAAGAGTTGGGCATTGACGCGACCGTCGTGGTGCTGCGCACTGGCTTGCGCGGCGATTTCAAATCTTCGGTGGCCAGCTTGGCCGCATTCGATCACGCGATTGCTTACGTGCCTTCGTTGGATCTGTATTTGGATGGCACCGCTGAGTTCACTGGGACCTCAGAACTGCCCGGGATGGATCTCGGCGCGTTCGGCGTGCAGATCAACCAGGGCAACGCCAAGGTCGTGCACTTGCCGGTGAACAACCCGGACACCAACGTACGCACCCGCAAAGTTCTGGCAGCCCTCAACCCCGACGGGAGCGCGGCGCTCACCTTCAGCTATGAAGCCAAGGGCACCGGCACCTCCGAGTGGCGCGCCCGTTACCATGCGCAGGCCACTTTCCAAGAGCGAGTGGAGCAAGATTTATCTAATGAATTCAGCGGTTTACATATTATTAGCGCAAAAGCGCATGATCTGGAAGATTTCGAAAAGCCAGCGCTGATCACCGCTCAGGCCACAGTCCCGCAGTTGGCGCGGCGCGAGGGCTCGCAGCTCAGCCTCGCAGTGACCCCCACGTTGCGCATGACGCCCACCTACGCGTCGCTTTCTCATCGACGAATGCCAGTATCCATCCACGCATTTTCTACGGTCGATAACACTTTCACCACCAGGCTGCCCAAAGGCATGCGCGCGATTCAGACGCCTCCACGCGTCAACGTCAAATCCGAGTTCGGCGCATACAGCGTAGAAGTTGCGGAACAGGCCGGCGAAGTGGTGGTGCACAGCACACTGAGCTTGTTCGTGCACCAAATCCCCCCGGAGCGCTACGCCGACTGGCAAAAATTCTGCGCCCAAGTGGATGCGGCGTTCGCGCCCAGATTGGTGGTGGGAACTCCATGAGCGCCTTGCGAGTTTCGTATAGGACGCGGCTGCTCGGGTGCACGCTGTTACTTGCTTCGTTCGCGATGGTGGGCTGTGTTCATCAGGGCGCACCTCAGGGTGAGCACAGTTTGATGCCGGAGCTGCGCGAGCTGGGTTCACAGTCACGCGACAGCGATACGGTAGCGCGTTGGCTGCTTTCTGAAATGCTCTCCGCCGGTGGCAAGGCCGATAAGGCAAATCAAGCGCGCAAACGTTTGGATTCGATTTCAGCCACCGGGATGCGCGCGAGCCTGGCGCGAGGGGTCGA
This sequence comes from Polyangiaceae bacterium, assembly GCA_035496495.1. Taxonomy (GTDB): domain Bacteria; phylum Myxococcota_A; class Polyangia; order Polyangiales; family Polyangiaceae; genus SZUA-265. Next base: position 12,601 of record DATJEQ010000306.1, on the reverse strand, counting down.
CGATTCGCTGCATGGCCGTTTGCAGAGGGCGCCCGATCAATTCTTACAAGCGCTTGTTTTTGCCAGCAAATCCAACGACGCCGACGCGCCGTTGATCGCCTGGTACGCCGCACAAAACGCGGTGCAATTGAAGGATGCCAGCGCCGGCCTGTGGGAGCGTTGGCGCGCGACGATCGAGTCGACCATTGCACAGCCGGGCAAGATCGGTTGGCGGGCGCGCGGTGTGCTGCTCGATTGGTGGCTTTCTGAAGCGTGGCAAGAGGCCACCGACGACAAATTGCAGGAAACAGCGCGCCATCATTTCGGATGTGTGAAGGACCTGCGCATGGCGGGCCCCTTTGGCAGCCCGGTGCCGTCCGGCACCTATCGGCATTTTCCCGCTGAAGCGCCCGGACCCTGGCCTGCGCGTTGGCCTGCAGAAGAAGCAGCACCAATGGCCGCCAAAATTCTCAAAGCGCGCCAGGAAGGCTGCAGCACCACGGTCGATGAGTCGGTACCAGAGGGCATTTTTTACGCCGAAACGTACTTGGACCTGCCGCAAGCCCGCGATCTGATCTTGGTGGCGCCCGGAGCTTATGGGGTGTGGGTCGACGACGCTCCAGTGCTCACTCGCGACATTCGCAATTGGGGTGACGGGTTGCGCGTGGGGGTGGCCGTGCATCTGAGCGCCGGGCGGCACCGCGTGCTGCAACGCATTTCCGACAAGGACGCTTCGCTGCGCGTGCTCAATCTTGACGGCACGCCGTTGGACGTAAAGAGCAGCACCAGAGCGGATCAGCCCTACAGTTCACAGCCACCGACACGGCTTTCCGATCCCAATTTGCTCACGGCGTTCGTGCAGGGCGGCGACATTGTGCAGCCAGCGGACGATCTGATCCGCTTTTGCGCCGCCTATTTGGCTCAAAGCGATGGGCAATCCGACGTTGCCGCCGCGCTGCATGAAGCCTTGGTGAAGAACCCCAATGAAGCAACGGGCCCCGCCCTTTACTTCGCGGCGTTGTACACAGAAGGCGACCCTATCTTCGATCGCAATCAGACTTCCGATCTGATGCGCGAGTTGAACCAACACGCGGTCAATAAGGATCCGCAGTTGTGGGCATCGGCGCTCGACTTGATCTCGAAGACCGCGAGCAGCAAGGGTTTGACTGAAGCGGTGGGTGCGTTGGCAAAACTGCACGCGGCCTTTCCGCAAGTGCCGGGCATCGGGATCACGCTGGCCAATGTGTACGGGCAGCTGGGTTGGAAGGTGGAATACAACAACACCATCAGCGCGCTAGAACACCAGTTCCCCGAAAACTTGGAGACGCTGCACAGCGCCGCCGAAGTGTACAAGACGGAGGGCGACTACAAAGCCGCCGATCGCATCCTGGCCGCGGTGCGCAAGCTCGATCCCGACAGCGAGGCGACACTCAATCAAGCGCTGGAGCGCGAGGACTACGACGCTGCTTTGGCGCAACTCAAAGCGCTGGCAGCGCGCCGAGCCGAACACAAGAAAGAATATGGGCAACGCGTAACAGATCTGATGATCCGCACAGGGCGCAGCCACGAAAGCGCAGAGCACCTCAAGTCGTTGATCGCCGACAACCCCACGGACAGTTCACTGCACCTCGCGCTGGCCGATTGGTCGTTGGCTCAGGGTGACCGCGGGGCGCTGCACAAAACACTGGCTTCTGCCGTAGAAAGCGGGGCGGATCAGGGTCCGTTGGTCGACGCGATCGATCTCGTTACGGGGATGACTGAGCTTCAGCCCTACCGACTCAATGCCAAGAAGCTGATCGCGGAATACGAGCAATCCGGCAAGCAATTGCCGGGCAACGCTGCGCGCGTTCTCGATTATTCCGTGGTGTGGGTACGTGCCGACGGCTCGAGCCGCACGCTGGAACATGAGCTGGTGAGGATCCAGAGCGCAGAAGCCATTTCGCGCTTTGCCGAACAGAAGCTCGAGGGCCTGATCCTCAACATGCGTGTGATCAAGAAAGACGGCCACACACTGGAGCCAGAGCCTGTTGCGGGCAAGCCTTCGTTCACCTTCCCGCATTTGGAAGAAGGCGATTACATCGACACCGAGCAGATCTTGTTCTCGCGCGGGGATGGCAGCGGCAAGCAGTACAACGGTCCGCGTTGGTTTTTTCGCGAAGAGAATGTCGCGTACGCACGCAGCGAGCTGGTGGTGATTTCTCCTTCCAGCCAAGCATTGCAAATTGAAACCCACGGCGACGTGCCCCCACCCCAGATCACGCGCGACGGGGAATTCGTCACCCGTCGCTGGCGCATGGATCACACGCCGGCCGCACCGGAAGAGCCGTTCAGCGCACCGGTTACTGAGTTCTTGCCGAGCGTGAGCGTCGGGTGGGGCATCAGTTTGCAGCACAACATTGAGGACCTGAACACGCGCGTTGCTGAGACGATCCCCGTCGATCCACGGGTCAGCCGCATTGCCCGACACATTGTCGATGGCCTAGCGCCCGATGCCCAACGCGCGCGTGCGCTCGCAGTTTATCGTTGGGTACAAGCGAACATCGCCGAAGGCGACGAAAGTGACGGCCGGCGCGTGGTGATGGGAAAGAGCGGCAATCGCTGGCAAGCGCTGGTGACGTTGTGTCGATCCCTGGGGATCAAAGCGCAGTTCGTACTGGCTAAGAGTCGCTTGGCGCCAAAAGCGCCCGGCCCCATTTCTGAATCGCAGCAATTCGGCGCAGCGGTGCTCAAAGTGAGCACGAACACTGGCCCCGTGTGGTTGACCCTCGACGACAAATATGCGCCCTTCGGCTACCTGCCGGCAGAGCTGCGCGGCATGCCCGGCTTCCAACTGGGCGACGAGAAGCCCACGGCCGTTGTGCTTCCCGACGATGGCAGCTTAGACAGCATCGAATTCTCGGGGGATTTGGATTTGGCCGCTGATGGCACGGCGGAACTGACCTTAGTGCAGACGTTCCGCGGCAAGCCCGCGGTGCAACTGCGCAAAGGCCTAGCAGAATTGCCTGAAAATCGCCTGCACGACGTGCTGGAAGCGCAGCTGCTGGGCCGGAGCTTGCACGGCGCACGCCTGAAGAAATTTCGCATCCTGCGCGCGGCCGATGCGGAGGCCCCGCTCGCAATCGAAATGCACGCCACAGTTCCCGCATTCGCGCAGCCGCAGCACGGCATGCTCGTGATTTCGCCGCCCTACGTCTTGCAGTTGAGCCAACTGTCCACGCTCTCAAGCCGGCAAACGCCGCTGCTCATCATGGAGACGACGCGCCAAATGGTCACGCTGCGCATTCGCTTGCCCAAGGGCGCCAAGGTCGCGAAGCCCAATGCCATTGAGCTGGAGCAAGACGGCAGAAAAGTCGCCGTCTCCGATCACCTACAAGACGATCACCTGATTCTAGAACGCGAAGTCGTCGTCCCCGCCGGCAGAATCCAACCCGACGCCTACCCGAAACTAGTCGAATTCGCCCGCGCCGCCGACGACGCGCAATCGCAAGACATTTTGGTTCAACTACGGGCGAATTGAGCCGAACGAAATTTTCTCGGACCGATCACTTTTGCTTCTGAGCGTCTTGCATTGCCTTGGCGGTCGCTTCGGCTTCGCGGGCCTTGATGCGTTCGGCCACGGCTGCGTATTTGACTAGGTAATCTTGGCGGGCGGCGATGCGTTGTTGGCGGTCGCTGGCGCTGGCGGGGAAGCCTTTGACGTCTTTGTGGGCGGCGATGTGCTCGGAGTAGTGCGCCCAATCCGCATTGGCGTCCTCAAGTTTGCGCTGACGCTCTGCCAGATCTGCCAGCATGAACAATGCTTTGGCCTTCACCACGGCGTCTTCCTTTGCGGAGGCGACTGCCGTCTGCAGGGAGGCTTGCGCTTCATCCATTTGCCCTTTTTGCAGCTGTGCCTCGGCCAAGCGATAATGAGCCCAAGGGTTGTGCGGATCTGATTTCACCGCGTCATTGTAGTGCTGCATTGCGGTGTCTGGATCGTGAGCCACCAACGCGGCGTCCCCAGCGACGATTGCTTCCCAGGCTGGGCTGATGCCTTTGACACCCTTTGGATCTTTGGGAACCGTGTTGGCAGCAGCAGGGGTTGCTTCGGCCTTGGACGTTGAAACGTCGGTCTTGGCCGAGGAGCTTCCTGCACCAAGAGAAAACCCGCCCTTGGTCGAGACCGTGGATTCGGTTGCGAACGCTGTTGTGCCAACAAAACCGACGGTCAAAAGCAGCGCCAAGTTCAAAAACGACAGTGCAGAGATGCGGGAATTGCGCAAGCGGGCCTCGATTCGGGGTGTGTGACCGGATGCTAGCATGGCCTTGAGGGCGGCCAAAAGGGCCGCCTGGAACAACCCTAAACCGTTGATTTTCCCGGGCTGCACTGCCAAATCAGTGAGCGGGGAGACATCAGTGCAGGTCACGAGCTTTCGCTGGCAGAGCTTGCCCAAAGTGAGTGGGGCGGATTGTGCTGCCCAAAAGAACCTGCGTCATTTGCTGCGGCACTTTTTTGATCTGACGGCCGCAGTGAAAGCAGCAGGCGAGATCTTGGCCGACACTGTCGAAGTCAAATTGACCAGCAGCGGCCTCGCTCGACCTCCTGCCACTCAATACCGAGTGCTCCTGGCCGATCCGGATCAGCGCACATTCCTCATCATCGATGCAGAACCCGATCTGGCGGCAGCGGCCATTGCTCGACTGCTTTCGCGTCCCTTGGCGCTTGAGAAGCCGGGCATTGGCCTCGATCCGGCACTGTGGGGCGCGCTTTCCGCTTTGGTACTCGAATTGGTGCGGCGCAGCGCCATAAGGAGCCCGTTTCTTGTCGCGACCCAATCGCCCCAAGCGTTGCCCCAGCAAGGATTGCAGTTGACCCTCGCTGCAAAGCTCAACGGTCGCCTCCACGCACTCAAGCTGTGGTTTGCCTCGCTCAGCGACGCCGCGCCGGTTGCAAGGGCTCCGGCTCGATCCGACTACGATCCGCAGCTGATGTTGAGCGTGCCGCTGGTAGTGGCACAGGGCGCCACAGAGGCAGGCCAGCTCGCAGCGCTTTCACCCAACGACACCTGGCTATCCAGAGAGGGGTGGTGGATTAATGGGCATTTCAGCGGCAAAGGCGTGCTGTGCGCGCCAGGATCTGAGGTCGGCATCGCGGTGGATATAACCCCCAAGGGCGTTGTGATAGGAAAAACTAAAATCGCGCTGAGCGCCAATGCGGGGGACAACATGCCCAACGAATTTTCAGATGCTGTGGATCAAACTTTGGCGGACCTGCCCGTGATTGTTCGGGCGGAGCTGGGTTCAGTCACACTGCCGGCTGCAGAGTGGGCTCAGCTGCAGCCCGGGGATGTGCTTCCCTTTGGTAGCAAAGTTGGCGGCGTTGTCTCGCTGCGCGTCGCGGGTTTAATTTTGGCACAGGGGGAATTGGTCGATGTTGACGGCGAGCTGGGTGTTCGCATCACGTCCGTGGCCACCCCCAAGCAGCCGTGAAGCCCAGCGCTCTCTCGTCAAGTGGGGTCATTGTTTTGATCGGGTGCGCGCTCGCTTGCAATCGCGCAGCGTCGTTGCCCCGCAGCGAATCTTCCTCATCTTCCGCGGCACTCGCAACTTCGAGCGCCCCTTTGGGCGGCGTGGGAACCACGGCCCAGCCTTGGTTCGTGGGCCATTGGTCGGGCAGCTATCGCGCGCAAGCGGTGGAGCCGGCGCTGCAAGCCCCAGAAGCCGCTCAAGAACAGTGGCACACCGCTTCTGCCACAACGCCGAGCAACGGGGTTCTATCCCTTCGGGTTGCTCCCAACGGTGAAGCCCAGGGCGACAGCGCCGGCGATCTGGGTCAAGCGAAGTTGGCGGGCCACGCGCAAGCGGACGCGATCAAGCTGCGATTTGAAGCCGGTGAATCCAACGGCGGCTACGCGGGTACGCTCATTTTGCGCCGCGAAAATGCCTCTTTGTGCGTTGGCACATTGCGGGTTTCCACCGGCGACAGTCTCGCGATACGTCAGGCCAGCGTGAACTTGAAGCGCCATGAATGACTCATCGAGCATCACAGCCCGGCTGCAACTCGTGCGCGATCGCATCGGCGAGGCCGCCCGCACCGCCCAACGCGACCCGACCTCAATCCGACTGATCGCCGTTTCCAAAGGGCAATCGTCGCAGAAGATCCGCGAGGCGTACGCCGCTGGCCAGCGCGAATTTGGGGAAAGCTACGTGCAGGAGCTGCGGGGCAAAGCCGAGGAGTTGAGCGATCTGCCCGATTTGCGTTTTCACTTGATCGGCCATTTGCAAAGCAACAAGGCGCGCTATGCCGCAGCTCACTGCGAATGCGTGCACACCATCGATTCTCCGGCGTTAGTGCTTGAGCTGGCCAAGCGGCGCAGCGCGCTGGACAAACCGCCCTTAGGGGCACTGGTTGAGGTCAATATCGGGCGCGAGCCGCAGAAGCACGGCGTTGCCGCAGAAGCCGTGAGTGCGGTGCTCAACGCCGTTGAAGTGCAGCCCAGCCTGAAGCTTCTGGGCTTGATGACCATTCCTCCGCACACTGAAGATCCGCAAGGAGCACTGCCCTATTTCGACGAATTGCGGCGGCTGCGGGATGATTGCGGCGGGATTTCCCGCTTGCCAGAGCTCAGCATGGGCATGAGCGATGACTTCGTATTTGCAATAAAGGCCGGCGCCACACTCGTACGAGTGGGCACCGGCATTTTTGGACCGCGCACTGTGCACTAACTTATTGGGCGCTGATTCGTGAGCGCGCAACTGCGCGCTGACTCACTGCGTCGACATTGGGCCACAGCGGCGCACTGGGATCTGATCCGCGAACGGATAAGCCACGTAAGCGAGCAATTGCTTGCGTTGCGCTTCGGGGAGCGCCACGAACGCGTTGCGCATGCCCAGGGCCTCACCGCCGTGCCACAGAACGGCTTCCGTGATCGACCGAGCGCGACCGTCGTGCAGGTACACGCCGCCGCTAGGTGGGTGCCCGTTGGGATCGAAAGCGTCGATGCTGGGGAACATCACCGCAGCTCCGGTGCCGTTGCCCCACAGCGGCGGCGTGCGCCACTCGCGGCCCGTGGCGGTGCCCTCTTCAATGTCGGCATCGTCGGCCAAATCGTCGCCCATGTCATGCAGCAACATGTCCGTGAACGGCTGAATGTTCAATCCGCGTAACTCAGGCACCTCAAACTTGGTGCTGGTGACCAAATTGGGAATGTGACAGTTCGAGCAGCCAATGCCTTCAAACAGCGTCTTCCCGACAATCGCGTCTGCATTGTCGTAGTTGTGACGCGGAGGCACGGACAGCCCGCGCATGTACGAGACGATGTGATCCAGATCCGTGTTGGTGAGAGCCGGGGTCTGCTCAGCGGCCACCAAGTTGAGGCAATTCGTCTGCGAGGTGCCACAGCGGTGCTCGGGGAACAGCGGCGATGTGACCCCGATGTCGTTGTTGAACGCCATTGCCGCTTGTTCACGCAGCGACGCGGTGCCCGCCTTCCAGTCAAAGCGCCCCAGCACCATTTCACCGGTGGTCGGATCTGCCACGAAATTCGGGCGACCCGACACTCCGTCACCGTTCATGTCGTCCGGATCGGCGTGCGCCAGGATCGTCTCCGGAGCTACGGCTTCCAGAAAACCGGTGCCGAATACTGGGCGGGGAACGCGCATTGAAACGTGGGTTGTCGCAGCCAAATCCCCATCGCGCAGCGTGCCCAGATTCAGCACGGGCTTGCGCAATTCGTACGCCGTGCCGTCGGCAAATTGCCCGGGAATCGTCTGCCAAGTCACGGTGGATGTGGCTTCCGGTGCCCCCGTTTGCGCGTGCTGATCGAGCACGGTGCCGTACATCGGATCGGGTGCACCATTGTCGCCGAATAGGCGAATCAACTCGTTGCCCATCGAGGTTTCGTCCGCGGGCATCCCTTTGCCGTCCAAGTGATGGCAGGAGAAACACGACGAACCGCTGGAGCCAGGGCGAATCGCGTTGCCCAGCTCAATGTTAGTGAACGAGTTGCCCTCCGTGAACATGGGGCTCTGCGGCGGCGGAGTGACGATGGTCGGCACATCGGACCCAGGCGCTAAACCGCGCGGACAATCGAACGTCGTGGGCGGATTGTAGCCAACGTGCGTGTCGAAGTCGGCCTCGAACAACACTTTGCCCGATACGAAATTCGCCAACTCCTGTGGCGTGATGTTGGGCACGTGCTGCGCGTAGCCGAACTCATCCAGTGTCACGTTCTCCACAGACTGATCCCCCGCTGCGTAAGCCCACGGGTTCTGCGTCTTCGGTTGGAAACGCCCACTGCCCACGAAGTAGTGGAACCACTCCGTGTAGTAGGTGCGCGAGCGCACGAAAGTCAGCTCGAAATCGAGCAGCTGACCATACGAGAGTTTGTCGATGTGATACGACCAGGTGCTGTTGCCCTCGTCCTTCATGCGCGAGCCGATGGCCGCCAATGCTGGTGGCGTTGAACACAGCGGCGTTGGGGCTGGCAAGCCGCCGCCATAACCAGCACCAAAGCACTCGAAGTATTTGAAATCCACCGCTTGCACTTCCATGGTGGCCTGCGGGGCAACGGTCACGTCGATCGAGTCGCCGTTGTCCACAAAAGTGAGATCAAACGTGGGCCCCGCGAAGTACGTGTCCACAAAGTGATCGTAGCGCTCCTCGTTCGGGTGACGATCGCGAAAGCGCCCGGCGAGCTTGGCGGTGATGGGGTAGGCGGGTTCAGGCGTGTGCGGCTGGCCGACGACTTGATCGAACCACATGGAGTCGATCAGCGGCTGCCCACCTTGGTCGGGAATGATCGTGTTCTCGTCGACCAACTGATGAAAATAGAAACTCAGGATGTCGCCGGGTTGCACGCCTTCCAGTGGCGCGCTGAACACTCCATCCGCCCCGCTGGTCATCTTCACGGTGTGCATCTGCGGTACACCATTGACGCGGTAGCCGAGATCCACGCCGATGGTCGCCGACAGCGCGTTGCCCACAGGGCCGGGTTTGAACGTCACGGCGCTGCCATCCGCTGCAACGTCCCAGTCGAAGCCGCGCGCGTACACCCCGCTCGCGCGGGACGGCGGTGTGGCGCCGGCGGCCACGTCGCACATCAGGGGGCGACAATCCGCGCCGATCAGTGAGGACTCCATGCACACGCCGTCACAGGTCACGAATCCATCGGGGCAAAGGCCCGGCAACGCCGCCAATTGGTTGCCCTCGTTTCCAGTGCCACCGGAACTGCTGCCCCCCATGACCGTCGGTAGCGCGCTGGTTCCGCCAGCCGCCACGGCTGGGCTGCCCCCTGAACTCGTTGAGGGTCCGTTGGGATTCTGCCCGCTGGTGGGCATCATCGAGGTGCTGCTGCCGTTCGTCGTGTTTGAGCCGGGCATCATGCTCGGGGACCCAGTCTGCATGCTGGTTTCGCTACTGCCTCCACACGCGACGAGCTGCACGGCAGCCGCGATTGCCACGGCAATTGTTGGGGTTTTGGTGAGTGGCTTCATGGGGTTACCTCAGGGTCCAGCAGGGGGTAAAACGGGCAGAAGGGCTTGGAGGATAAGTGCCCAACCGGGAGGCCGCCTCGATGCGGTCCGGTTGGAGCACCTCCGAGTGGTGCAGTAGGGGTCGGGGGGGATTTCGTTTTAGAAAACGACCCGTTCTTGCCTGCGTGATCCTTTGCACCCAAGCTGCATGCTCAGGCGATCGCGGCACGCGAACGCACCTTCTGAATTCCCGTTCAGCTGTGCCCGGGTTCGTTCAAATCGAGCAGGCACACATCCGGCAGGTTGCGGTAACGCTGCGCTAGATCGAGCCCATAACCGACGACGAATCCTTCGTCGATCTCGAACCCCGCGTAATCGACTCGCACTGAGCACTTTCTGCGCGAAGGTTTGTCGAGCAGTGCGCACAGCCGCACGCTCCTCGGGCCGCGGCTCTGCACTTGGCGCAGTAGGTAATCGGCGGTGAGTCCGGTATCGACAATGTCTTCCACGATCACCACATCCCGACCGACGATCGGTGCGCTCAAATCCTGCGTGATCTCGACCGCGCCGCTGGATCGCGTTGAATCGCCGTAACTGCGCACGCCCAAGAATTCGATATGCACCTCGCTGTCGATGGCCCGCGCCAGATCCGCGGCGAACATGAAGCTGCCTTTGAGCACACACAAGAGCATCAGCGGCCCTTCACCGTAGTCGCGTTTGATCGCTCGCCCCAGTTCGCTCACGCGCGTCTGAATTTGCTGCGCAGAGAACAGCACCTTGAGCGACGGCTCAGCCACCCGCAGAGAGTAGCGAAGTCGCCGCCCTCCACAAAGGGTTCTCGCGCAGGGAGCTTGCTTGCAGCGCTTCGTCCACCCCATCTGTCTGCCATTGCACCGAACCGGTGCGATCGAGACGCAAGATCTGTGCTCCTTGCGCGTGCAGGTGATCCAGCGTGACGGCATGAGGGTGCCCAAACGAGTTGCGCACCCCGCAGGAAATGCTGGCGTACTTCGGCGCCACCGCGGCAAGGAACTCGGGGCTGCTCGAGGTGCGGCTTCCGTGATGCCCCACTTTCAAAAAGCGCGCTTCCAGATTTCCGCCTCGCTCAAGGAGCTCCTGTTCCTCGGCATGCTCTGCATCCCCCACCAACAAAGCCGACAACGCGCCGTAAGAAATCCGCAGCACAAAGGAATTGTCGTTGGCACCGCGTCCTTCTGTGAAGTGTGGGCACGGGGCGAGTACCTGGATCGTCGCGCCGCTCACTAGCCGGCTACCACACAGTTCATTCGGGCGCCGGATCCGCGTGCCTTGTTGACGCAAGCTGGCGAGAAGCTGTGCGTACTGCGGCCCTGCGCCCTTTGCTTCTCCTTGCCCAGTGTCCCACAGCTCCGTCACTTTGAATCGTTGAGCAATGCGCAGTAGGCCCAGAAAATGATCGGGGTGCGGGTGCGACAGCACCATCACATCAATGCGTTCGCGGCGGCGCGCACGTAGCAGCGGCTCCAATACGCGACGACCCGGATCGATTGTGCTGCCCACGATGCCACCCCCGTCGATCAACATCAGCTGACCCCGCGGCAGATCGATCAGGGTTGAATCTCCCTGCCCCACATCCACTGCGGTGATACGCAGCAAATCGTGCGGAGTCCCATAAAGACGCTGTGCCCATTCCAAGCCGCCCAGCACCATGACGGCTGCGCAGGCAAAGCACAGGGCAGGGCGATACTTCGCTCGCGCGAGCAACACGAAGGCTCCCGTGCCGCCTGCAACAAGCAGCGCCAATTGCCAGGCACTGGGAAGGGGCACGCTGGTGCGCATCCATTTTACTTCCGCGCTCGCGTGGGCAATTTGATCGATCACGATCAGGGCGCCTGAGGCGACACGCGCAATTCCAAGCTCTAGTGGTCGGAAGAATTCGGCAATGCCGTGCAGCAGGCACAGGGGCAACGCCACGGCTTCACCCAGCGGTGCGGCGATCACATTGGCGCCAATCGATGCCCAACTGAGATCCGGCGATAACAGCGCGAGCAACGGAATACAGGGCACCATACTGCTCAGCGTTGCCAGCGCGGCGGTCTGTAGGAATTGAACAACGCGCGAGCCGGCAGAACCCAAGTACTCGTTCCAGCGCTTGCCCAAAGTCAGCAGGCCTGCAGTGGCCGCCAATGAGAGGAGGAATGAGATGTCGTAAGCGACCATGGCATCGAACAGAACGCCCATCAGAATGGAAGCGGCCAGCGCTCGGCCTATCAGTGGCTTTCGCCCCAAAGCCTTGACCAACAACGCAGCACTCAGCATCCAAGCGGCGCGCCAAGCAGAACCACTGCCGCCCGCGAAATCAGCGTACAGCGGCGCTAAACCCACGCCGATCGCAGCGACCACTCGCTCCACCTCAACGCGCAGCGAAAGAGCCTGCACGCGCAGCAAATAGAAGCGCACAAAGCGAAGCAGCCCCAGCACGGCAAACACCAAGTGGGTACCGCTCACTGCGAGCAGGTGCGCCAAGCCGCTTTGGCGAAATGCTTCTGCGTCGTCATCGCTCAGATCCCCAGTACCCAACACCAGTGCCTCGGCCATGCCCACGGCCGCTGGTGAAAAAGTGGCGTCAATCCGCTCGCGGGCGTGCGCCCGCAGGCGATCGATCCCACTGCTCAAAACAGCGCCACGTTCCGTCGTTTCGAGCGACAACACACTGCCGCTCAGCACAACCCCCTGACGCACTTGACTGGGGCCCGGATCTTGCAATTCACCGTTGTGAAACACTTGGGGCACCGCCAACTGCAGTAAGGCGAAGAAGCGATCCCCGCGGGCAACGCTGCCGAGTTCGCTGCCGTACAGGCGAGCGCTGAGCGGCCCGGATCTCTTCTTGCCTTCACAATCCAAATCCGTCAGCTGTGCGGTGAAGCCCAGGGTGTCACCGGTGATGGCGGGCGAAGTTTGCACCACGCCGCTCGCTGCGCAGCGCTTCGGTCCGCTGATCCAGTCTCGTACGTCTGCTTGCTGCTGCTCGTGTAGAGCCAAGCACAGCGTTGCGCGAGCGCCCCCCACTAGGAACGCCGCTGACGCCATGAGGCAGCAGGCGCGACTGGCCCCGGCAAACCGAGCCAGCATCGCCAGTACGACCCCAAATGCCACGAGCGCGGGCCAGAACGCTGTCGACGCATAGGCA
>DATJEQ010000305.1:0-10469 GCA_035496495.1 Polyangiaceae bacterium | reverse complement strand
AGATCACCAGCGATTTGAGTTCTGCGAGTGCAGAAGCCAAGCGCTTGGGGGAAGATGCGCAAGGGCTTGTCGATCACGTCAAAGCCGGCAAGGGCACAGTGGGGGCGCTCGTCATGGACGAAGCCGTGTACGATGACATTCAAGAGATGTTGCGCGCTCTGAAGAACAACCCCTGGAAGTTGTTCTGGAAAGAATGAACGAATGAGCGCGCGCCGGGTTCGCTGAGCGCACCGCTCCCAAAGAGCGCTGGCCTCAACCCGCGTCAGCACCGCTGCCGGCATCCACCGGCGAGCCGCCAGTGCCGCCTGCTGTGCCTCCATTCGCTTGGCCGCCGGCGCCACCTGAAGCACCGCCAGCGCCGCCCGCGGTGCCCCCACCACCGGCAGTACCCCCAGCGCCACCAACTCCGGCGCCGCCGGAGCCCGAACTTCCCCCATTCGCGCCGCCTCCTACCGAGACGCCGCCCACTCCACTGGCACCCGCGGCCCCGGCCGCCGCCCCGCCAGCTCCTCCGCCTGACGTGCCACCGGCTGCAACGCCCCCATCCATCCCCTGAGATCCGGCGTCCAGCGCTGGCTGATCGACCGGAGGTGGGCCGTCTACATGATCGACCACCCCGCTGAGGTTGTTAGTGCACTGCTGCATCACGCAGACGAGGCCCGGATCGCAATCCGCGGCGCGAAAGCAGCTGGCGCCCATGCCGCCGGGCTGAGCAGAGCCTGAGCAGGAAGAGAGCGCTGCAGTCAGCGCCAATACTAAAGAAACACCAAGAAAAACGCCGGCGCCCCGCGTGAGCCCTGACCCCTGCCCTGCAAGCCTACTCGATCGTGACAAGCCGATCTCCCTCTGTCACTGCTTGCCCCTCCTGCACGTGAATCGCTGCCACCGTCCCGGAAGCTGGAGCAACCACAGGCAACTCCATTTTCATGGATTCCAGGATCACCACCTCTTGGTCGGCCTCCACCCCCTGGCCAGCGGTGACAAGCACTTTCCACACGGTTCCGGTGATGTGCGCGCGACAGTCACAGGCCATGCCCATAGATCTACCTCGGGTGCTCACACGTTTGTGCAGAAACTGCCCAAGTTTGAGAAAGTGGCAGGCTCGGGCCCGAATGCTAAGTTGACTGGCGCTTTGTCGTGGCGGCCGCTAGGGCCTTCGACAGGTCCGAAGGCCGTTACAAATTTAGACTGTCATTGATCCATCGGATACGGTAATTCCAGCGTTGACGAAAAGGGTGCGCGGTGGCAATTCGCTGCCTGCCCCGGGGCAGTAGCCCCAATCGCGCATCGAGGAGGCGTCCCCCCATCATGTCGGACCAGAAGGAAAGCTCAGTCCTGTTCTCGCTCAAAGAGCTGATGAACATTGAGGAAGATCGCATCAAGCAAGAGCAGGCTGATCTGGATGCGAAAGCCCGCGCTGAGCGCGAGGCCAAGGAAGCGGCCGACCGCACCGCGCGTGAAGCTGAAGAGCGTCGCATTCGCGAGGAAGAGGAACGCCGCCGTCAGGAAGAATCGCGCCGCCGCGAAGAGCAGATGCGCCTGGAAGGCATTCAACAGGGCGAAATCGAAAAAGCCCGCGCCGAAGCCGAGCAGCGCGCGCGCATGGAAGCGATGGCGGCCCAACAGCGCCACGAACAGCAGCTCGCCAGCATTACCCAGGCTTCTGGCAATCGAAAACTCAAAGTCGCCGTCAGCGTGATCGGATCGGTCGCAGTGATCGGTGGCATCGTGTTCGGGGTCGCTTACACCCAGAGCAAGGCCGCCTCCGAAAAAGAGAAAGCCGTGCTCGCGGCGCAGAATGCCAAGCTGCAAGAGGATCTGGATAGAGCCGTCAAGCAGGCCGAAGAAAACGAATTGCGCTTGCGTGACCAGTTGAAGAACATGCAAGACGGCGCTGAGAAGAAAGCGTTGGAGCTCAAGTTGCAAGAGGCCCAACGTGCGACGGAAGCCGCGCAGACTGCTAAACGACGCGGTGGCGGTGCGAGCGCTCCTGCGGGTGAATCCAAGCCCGCGGCCGCCAAGCCTTGCAATTGTGCCCCTGGCGATCCTTTGTGCTCGTGTCAGTGAGTTGTGCCGGCTAACAACCCCTCAGTTGGTGATTCCTCCGTTGATGCGGCTGCGCGGCGTTGCTTAGCATTCCCGCTCGATTATCCGGATTTGGCGAGTGCGCGCCGCGGCGCGGAGGTGGTGCATTCTGCCGTCGGAGTGCTCAAAGTGGGCCTTGAGCTGTTTGTTCGGGAAGGGCCCCCGTGCCTCAAGCTCGGCAGCGACTTTGGAGTCGATATTTTTCTCGATTTGAAGCTGCACGACATCCCGCAGACCGTCGAACGCGCGGTTGGCAGTGCCTGTCAATTGGGCGCTAAGTACCTCACCCTGCACGCCCAAGGCGGCTCGGCCATGATCGAAGCGGCTGCAAGCCGTGCCAGCAAAGAAAACACCGGCCTGCAGCTCCTGGCCGTCACCGTGCTCACCTCTATCGATCAAGCGGATCTGAAGGCCATTGGGGTCGATGCCACCCCTGCCGATCAGGTGCTGCGCCTAGCCGCACTCGCGCTCGGCTCCGGTGCTCACGGCCTGGTGTGCTCTCCGTTGGAACTACGTGCTTTGCGCACCCGCTTCGGCAACAAACCGATCTTAGTGACCCCGGGAATTCGCGCCCAATCCGAAAAAGGTGCGGACGATCAGAAACGCACCGGCAGCGCCTTCGACGCAATCGTCGATGGCTCCAGTCTGTTGGTGGTGGGAAGGCCCATCCGCGACGCGGCGGATCCCGCCGGGGCCGCTCGCGCGCTGTGCGCAGAGATCAGCAGGGCCCAGCGTGCACTTTCGTGACCGGGGGCGCCCACGCCCGGCGCCACCTGAGCCTGAAATGGATGGCCGCCTCATCGTTGGGCTTCAGCCGGCCCGCGAAGCACTGCGCGCCCACGGCAAGGCCATCACCAAGCTGTACGTGCTCAAGGGCAATTCGCGTTGCGATCGGCTGGCCGAATTCGCGCGCGCGAGTGGCGTCGCTTCAATCCAGATCGTCAGCCAGGGTGAACTGGACCGCCTGACGCACAATGCCCGGCACCAGGGCGTTGCGCTACTGGCTCCGGGGTTGACCCTCAGCGACTGGAACGCCGTGGTCTCTCAGCCGCTGCTGCTCGCCGTGGCGCTGGACAAGATCTCTGACCCGCAGAACTTTGGGGCCATCATCCGCAGCGCTGTGGGACTCGCTGGAGCCGCGGTGCTCTGGGGTGAGCATTCGTCTGCCCCTCTCACCCCGGCCACCTTTCGAGCGTCGGCCGGGGCTGTCGAACATGCCACGCTGTGCCGCGTCCCTTCCTTGGTCACTGCGCTGGAGCAAGCCGCCGCCGCTGGGGCGAATCTAGTCGGTCTTGATGCTCAGGCACCGACGACCTTGGACGCAATCGATCTGCGAGGGCCGACGGTGATCGTGATGGGGTCGGAGGATCGCGGCCTGTCGCGCGCGATTCGTCAGCGGTGCACAATGTTGGCCAAGTTGCCGATGTCGCGCACCATTGACTCGCTCAATGTCTCTGCTGCGGCGTCGATCGCTTTGTATGAAGCGTCGCGCCAGCGCGGCACTGCCCATCACGCCAAATAATAGCGTAACTTTAGATAGTTAGGCCTCAACCTCTGAAGCTACGTTCTGGCCACTGAACAGACGCCAAGCACAGCTCCGGTGTAGGTTCCATTCAATGGAGATCGTGTTGGACCGCAGCTGAAGATCCCAAAATGATCTGTGTTCGCACAGTTAGCGGCGAATAGCTCACGCGTCGCCTTCACAGCATCGAAAACCCTCAAGTGATCTGTGAGCTGGTCTCAGCTTCGACGCGTAACCACGCGCTCTACCACAGCAATTGCTCGGGCTACCTGTTCGGCCGTTGTCGTCTCTCCCAAACTGAAGCGCAGCGCGCTTTCGGCGCGCTCTTGCCCCAACATTGCGGCGATCACAGCGGAGGGCTCGCTGGTGCCCGCACTGCACGCGCTGCCACTCGACACCAGTACACCTTCCAGATCCAACGCGGCGGCCAGCTCCGCCCCCCGCCAGCCCTTGAACGACAGATTGCTCACGTGAGCAAGCCGCGCGGCTCGCGCGCCGTTCACCTCAGCCAAGCCGGCGAAGGCCAGTTCCAACTGGTCGCGAAGCACGGCGAGCGCCCCGTGACGCTCAGGCCCTGACGCCGCGTGTTGCAGGGCCACCAGGAAACCTGAAGCCAACGCGGCATCCTGCGTGCCCGGTCGAACCCCGCGTTCCTGGGCCCCACCGCGCAAGAACGGCGCTGGCGGTTTGGCATGCCGGAAGGCCAACGCGCCAATCCCCTTTGGCCCACGGATCTTGTGCGCGGTGAGAGCGACCGTCGTGGCAGAGCGGAACACCTCGGGCGGCAGCTTGCCCAGCGCTTGCACGGCGTCGACGTGCAGCAACGCACCCGCGCGCGTCGCGATCTCCGAGACTTCGCGGATCGGTTGAATCACTCCGGTTTCGTGGTTTGCCGCCATCAGCGCCACCCAGCTGCCCGCCGGCATCCCGACCAGGGCCTGCTCGACGGCTTGCGGGTCGATCCTGCCGTCTCTGGCGACCGGCAGCCAGCGCACCGGCGTTCCCCGCGCGGCGAGCTGCAGCGCCACCTGCACCACAGAGGGGTGCTCGATCCGGCTCGTGATCAACCCGGGAGCGGCGTGCAGGGCCAGATTGTTCGCTTCTGTGCCGCCGCCGGTGAACACCACATCGCGCGGGCTACAGTCGAGCAGCGCCCCAATAGCCTCGCGGGTGTCTTCCAGCGCGGCACGCGCGCGGCGCCCCGCGCCGTGAACGCTCGCAGGGTTGGCCCAATTCTGTCGCAGCGCCTGCTCCATCGCGCGCAGCACCTCGGGCAATGGGGGCGTCGTTGCGTTCCAATCGAGGTAGATCTCGGCCGCTGCAGCGCTGTTGCCCATCGCGTTGCTCATCGTGTTGCCCGCGCGGTCAGCGCATCACGTACGAGGGCGCTTCGCTCAAACTGGTAGCACTGCGCGCCACGGTGAGCGTGAAGGCCGCACCGTTGAACTTCTCGCCCGCGATCGTTTCGTTGGCCGGCGAGGTGACGCGCACGAATCCCGCATGGCCCTGCACCACACCCCGAACAATCGCAAGTCCAATCCCGGCCCCTCCAAAGGCGCGTGTTTCCGATCCATCCGCTTGGAAGAAGGGATCGAACACGCGGCTGGCGATTTCCGCAGCCACTCCGGGCCCCGTATCGGCGACGCACAACTCGAAGCCGCTGGGCTCAACCTCGCGCACGCGCACTGCAACCTTGCCCCCTTCGGGCGTGAATTTGGCGGCGTTATCCAGTAATTGCCCCAGCGCGCGTCGCAAGCGATCGGTATCGCCCCTGCCTTGCAGCGGACCGCGCGGCAGTTCGGTGAGCAAGCGTATCTTGCGCTCGTCGAAGATCGGTTGAGCGTGCGCGATCGCCTTTTGCACCATCTCTAGGAAATCGTATTCGCGGAACGAAAAGCGCATCCTGCCCGATTCCAGCGCGGTGACGTCGAGTAGGTTATCAATCAAGCCCCGTAGTCGATCGGTGCAGTCGTCCACGGCGCGCAACGCTTTCAGTTGAGCCGGCGTGAGCGGCCCCAGCTCGCCGTCAAGCAGCATGCGCATATACCCCACGATGGGCGTCATGGGCGTAGCCAGCTCATGCGACACGTTGCGGTAGAATTCCTTGCGCGCCTTATCCAGCTCAACCAAGCGATTGTTCGCCTCGCTCAGTTGCCCCACTTTTTCTTCCAAATGCCCAACGATGCGCTGCGTCTGCAAGCGCAGGTGCTTGGTACTGGCTTCCCCACCCTGCTCGCGTTGCCCAGTGAGGTAGCCTTGGATCTGCTGCGCAAAGCCGCGCGCGTCGATTGGCTTTTGAATGAAGCCATCACAACCGACGGCCAACGCCGTCTCCCGGTTTCCCTCCGCAGTGATGGCAACGATCGGCACCTTGCCGAGTTCCTTTTCGGCGCGCAGGCGCAGAGTCACCTCGTAGCCGTCGAGACCTGGAATCGCGATATCCACCAACACCAAATCAGGTCGCTCAGAACGAGCCAAGCGGATCCCCTCCAAGCCGTCGGCCGCATCAATAACCTCGAACCCAGCGGGCACCAGGATCTTGCGCACGAGCAGCCGGTTGGCGGGGTCGTCCTCAATGTGGAGGATCTTCGCCATGGCCCTATCTTGACGCGTGAATTACCGGCGAAGCAAGCGCCCCGTGCGCGATCCTCTTGCGCCGCTTGGCCAAGGCGCTCTAGCACTACGCCCTATGAGACCTTTTGCTTCACTGGCGCTGGGCCCCCTGCTCAGCCTCGCGGCCTGTACGGATCTGACCGTCCCCGCCACCCACCACCCGAAACTGGTCGAAAGCACCACCGCACCAGCCCCTGAGCAACAGCCAGCTGCCGCAAAGGCCGATGCTCCTGCGGCGAACGCGCCCGCACAGGCTGCGCAGGCGGCACCGCCACCCGGCGAGATGATCAACACTTCGCACATCTTAATCGCCTACAAAGGGGCGATGCGGACGCAGGCGACCCGCAGCAAAGATGAGGCGCAGAAGTTGGCGCAAAAGATCGACGCAGACGCCAAGGCCGGAAAGAATTTCGCCGAGCTCGCCAAACAGTATTCCGACGACAAGGGTTCGGGTGCGCAGGGCGGCGCTTTGGGCCCGGTCGATACAGGCCATGTGGTGCAGCCCTTTGGCGACGCCCTCAAAGCGCTAAAACCCGGGGAAATCAGCGGAGTCGTCGAGTCCCCTTTCGGGTTTCACGTGATTCTTCGTTCTCCCTGAGATCTGAGGTAAAGTTAGATCTGGTATGTCGACGCCTTCAAAGCGCCCGCCGGGTCGCGTTCCATCGAGGAAGCCTCCAGGTTCTGCTTCCTCAGCGGACGTGAAGATCCCAGGGGCGCCCAAATTGCCCTCAAAGCGCCCCCCTGCGGGCGCCGGCGCAGCTGATCCAAAGATTCCTGGGGCGCCCAAAATGCCCTCAAAGCGGCCGCCGCCGCCCGGCTCAACGCCTGCCGCCGCTCCCAAATCCGGCCGCAAGCGCGTGTTGATCGTCGAGGACGACCAAGCCATCCGCACCATGCTGGCCAAGGCGCTGGGGGTGCAATACGAGATTTTGCAAGCGGAGAACGGCGCTGTGGGGCTGCAGATGGCAAGCCAGCACGTGCCGGATCTCATCTTGACTGACGTGATGATGCCGCAACTCGACGGCTATGGCCTGGCCACCAAAGTTCGCGCCGTGCCCGCCCTGGCCAAGGTACCCATCGTGTTCCTCACCGCCCGCGGCGGGCCCGTCGATGTGATCAAGGGCATTCAGCTCGGGGCGCGCCACTACCTGATCAAGCCGTTCCAGTTGAAAGACGTGTTGCAGAAGATCGACAAGGCACTGGAAGGCGCCAAGTCTCGGCGCTAATTCCCTGAGCCCGTGAACGACTCTGCCCCATTAGATGCCGCCCCGCGGGTACCTGGCCCGCTGGGAACCGCACCGCTGGTAACTGGCAAAACGGCCGCGCTGCTCGCGTTGTGCTGCGGCGTGCTTTATTTCTTGGCGTTTCCGGGCATCGATGTTTGGCCGCTGGGCTTCGTCGCGTTCGTGCCGCTGTGCGTGGCGCTCTACAATCGGACTGCCAAGCAGGCGCTGTGGTTAGGCTGGATCGCCGGCTTCACCATGACCTTCACCGGTTTCTACTGGCTCTTGGGCATGTTGCGCACATTCAGCGGCTTTCCCACGATTGTGTGCTTGCTGTTCATGGCGCTGCTCTCGGGATACCAAGCCGGCCGCATCGCGCTCATGACCTGGCTGTTTGCGCGCGGGGTGAGCAAGGGCTGGCCGCGCTTTGTGTGCTTCGCGCTCGCCTTCATCACCAGTGAGCACCTCTATCCTCTGCTCTTCCCTTGGTATTTCGGCGCCACTGTGCACCAAGTGCCCGCGCTGACTCAAATCGCGGAGTTCGGCAATCCCATCGTTGTCGGTCTGACCTTGCTGTGCAGCAACTGGGCCATCAGTGAGCTATTGATCGCTTACCTGCAAAAGCGCCCGCTGCTCTGGAAGAAGGCGGTGCCGTTTGCTGCGGTGCCCCTGCTTTCAGCTGCGTACGGCGCACTGCGCGTGTCGCAAATCGATCAACAGGTCAGTCAGGAGGAAAAGCTGCGTGTGGGCGTCGTGCAAGCCAACATGAGCTTATTCGACAAGCGCAACGACCGTGAGCAGGGGCTCCACCGTCACTTGCGCCTGACCCGCGAGTTGCAAAAGGAAAAGCCATTGGATCTGGTGGTGTGGAGTGAAACGAGTGTTGCCGGTGCGATCAGCGAGGATGAGGTGGATGGGTTCTACAGGGAACTGTTCACGGCCAAGCTGAAAACGCCCACAGTGTTCGGCGGACTCTTGGTGCGACCGGTAGACGACGAACGCAGCTATGTGTTGTTCAACTCCGCATTGCTCAGCGATCAGAACGGCAACATCGTCGGGCGCTACGACAAGCAATACCTCTTGGCGTTCGGCGAGTACCTGCCCTTCGGCGATTCCTTCCCCATCCTGTACAAGTGGTCGCCCAACACCGGCCGCTTCTCAAAGGGAACCAGCTTCGCGCCGCTAGCCCTTGGCAATCACTTGCTCTCCGTGCACATCTGCTACGAGGATGTGCTGCCGTCGTTCGTCAATCGCTTGGTGGACGAAAAGACGCCCGACGTGCTGATCAACATCACCAACGACGCCTGGTTCGGTGATTCAACGGAGCCGTGGATCCATCTGGCGCTAGCCAGCTTTCGCGCCATTGAGCACCGCCGATTCTTCGTGAGATCGACCAATAGCGGGGTCAGTGCGATCATCGACCCGGCGGGCCGCATCCAAGAACACACCGGCACCTTCCGCCAGCAAGCCATCAGCGGCGAGATCACGATGCGCCGGCCCACAAAGACCCCGTACGAACTCTACGGAGATCTGCCCTGGTGGTTGTCGGCCTTGAGTTCCGCCTTTTTCGCGTTCAGCGGCCCGCGAGGTAAGAAAAGCGCCCTAAAAGCCGCTGCGTAGGCTCCCGTCTCCCGATTTGGATTTTTGTTGGAATTGGGGGAATTTGAGCGCGATCTGCGGCGTATGGCAAGTGAGGCCCGCCACTGTTAGGCTTTCGACCGACGCCCCCGGCGGCACCGCTCAGCTTTTGGAGGAACCATGGCAATCCGCACTAATATTATCGCATCTTCACTTGTGGGCGCCCTGTTCGCCATCGGCTGCGTGATCAGCAGCGACAACAAGGGCAGCATCTTCCACGATTACGACGCGGGCAATGGAGCCACATCGAACGGAGGCGACGGCAGTACGGCCGGCACCACGCACCACGGGGGACAGAGTTCCGGCACCCCCGACGCGTCAAATTCAATGACCGATGCCGGCAACAGCAACCCCGGCGATGTCGACTCGGGCAGTGATTCCGGCTCCGCGGCCATGTGTTTTGCACCCAACGGGGACGCTTGCTCGGATTGCGTCGCGAACAACTGCCTCGCCGAGTACTGCGCGTGCGAAGCCGATACCGCCGCCTGCGGTGGCGATGCCGGCGAACTGCAATGCATGATCGATTGCGTGTACGGAGAAAGCCAGATGGGCACCGGCGTCGACGACGCTTTTTCTAGCTGCGCCAGCATCTGCCCGGCACCCGGTGAAATTGTGCTTTCTGATCTGACCAATAACGCCATCCTGTGTATGCGCCGCGCGATTCCCGATCCGCTGTTCGCGGACGCTGGCGTGGTGGACGGCGGAACGCCGGAAGTGGGGCAGTGCGGTGAAAGCTGCTTTGGGTATTTCGATCCCGCAACGCAGTGAGCGTTGTACCTTCTCCCACACGCACCTACCAAAATAGATAAACGCTCGTTAAGACAACGAGTTTCCATGACCATTTTGTCCGACGGCGATGCTACACACCTGTGAAGTTTCACCTTCGTCGTAATTAGGATCACCGCATGTTCAAGCCAAATTTCGCCAATACAGGTCTCTTCACTCTCGCTTTGATCGTGGGTTGCAGTTCGAACAACTCAACTGACAACAACGCTGCTGCAGGCGGTGGCGGCGAGGGCGGACAAGCGGGCACCACCGGCGTTGTTGGCGGCGGCGGTAGCGGCGGAACCGCAGTCGGCGTTGGCGGCACTCACGTGGGCGGCGGTGGAACGGGTGGCGTCGTCGCGCTCGGTGGTTTCGGCGGAACGCCAGTGGGTGGCACTGGCGGAATGGGCACCGGTGGTTTTCCGCTCGGTGGCTTCGGTGGAACTCCAGTGGGTGGCGGCGGCACGGGAGGCACCGGTGGCGCAGGTGGAGCGGGCGGCGCAGGTGGAGCGGGCGGCGCAGGTGGAGCGGGCGGCGCGGGTGGAGCGGGCGGCGCAGGTGGAACCGGTGGACAACCCGCAAATGACCCCTGCCTGCGTACCCAATGGACGGCAACCGCGTAT
>DATJEQ010000304.1:0-2556 GCA_035496495.1 Polyangiaceae bacterium | reverse complement strand
CACCGCCGTGGCCGCCACCACCGGTCGGTGTTCCTCCACCTCCTGTCGCGGTGCCGCCAGTTGTGCCCGCTGCGCCCGATTCACCGCCAGTTGCTATTTGTCCGCCCGTGCTGGCGTCCATCATGCTGCCGCCGCCGGTGTGCTGGATGCCGGCGTACAAGCTGCACGATCGCAGACGCGGATCACAAAGATCTTCCGCGGTTTGCGAGGTAGCGCAAGCGACGACCAAACCGATACCCGCCAACACGTAAAGCGATGATTTCTTCTTCATGACAATAGCTCGCCCCAAACTTCACGCGACAAAGCGAGCTTTAGAGCTCTGTCACTCTACAACATTGGTGTACACGACGCACCGCCAGCGCATCACCCGCTCGACGAATTTTAGGCGAGTCGGGCGCACATCCGTGTAGTACCCAGTGTAAGACAATTGCCTACAGCCCTCGCGCGTCGATTATGGGGTTCTAGGAGGGATTTTAGGGGGATTTTCACCTGCTTTCAGTGGCAGGCAACATTGATGTCGTGCACCGACCACCAGCTGGTCGCGTACACGCCCTTCTGGGAGATCAACAGGTAGCGGCCGGTGGCGGTGAGCGTGAACATTTTGGCGCCGGTCATGCCCGCGCCCTGGGCCGCGATCGCCGCCGCCATATCGCCACTCGTGTTCGACACCCGAAACTCGTATTGGCGTCCCCAGTCGTCCGCGTTGGTAGCTTCGGTGTCGATGGTGACACTTGTGAGTGAAACGCTCTTGCCGAAATCGATTTGGATCCACTCATTGCCAGCTTGGGGCTGTCCGCTGGAATATCGGGTAGCGATGCTGGCGTCGATCGCCAATGTGGGCGGGAACGGACCATTCGGATCCTGACACGCACCGGCGGATCCACAATACATGGAAGCCGTTGCCGTCCAGGTTGTCTTCGCGGGACACGCGACAGCCCCACCGCTGCCACCACTGCCGCCTGCTCCACCCGTGCCACCGGCTCCGCCTGCTCCGCCGCTTCCTCCTGTGCCACCTGATCCTGAGCTGCCGGCCATCCCCCCCGTGCCTGCAGTTCCGCCTTGCGTGATTGCACCCCCAACGCCGCCCGTGGCGCCACCATTGCCCCCGGCACCGCCCGCCATTCCACCACTCCCGCCGCCGCCGATGTTGGTCGTTCCGCCCTGCGCTGTTCCTCCCATCGGCAACGTGCCACCGTTGGCCACGGTGCCGCCTTCGCTTGAGCCGCCACCGCCGGTGGTACCGCCGTTTTCTACGCCCCCGGTTGCCACGCCCGCGTCAGGGGAGTGCACCATGCGGCCGCAGTGTCCATCGGCGCACAATCGCTTGATCTCTTCGCTGCTCACGGTGGTTGCGCAGGCGATCAGCAAGTAGCTTGCGATCAGAACGCAACTTGCAACCCACCCGCGCGGGCCCCCAGCTCGACCCTGGGTGGACCGCTTCTTGGAAGAAGAGATCGTGCGCACGCTCATCGTACCCCGCTTTATTGGAGTGACCACAACCGGCCGCTCTTGTCAGCTTAGTACTAGATCGCGCGCGGCGCTTGTTTCCCGCTGCTTGCGCGCAGGCGGGAATATTCGCCCGGCAGTGCACCCGCGTTACTAACGCAGCAATTCTAGGCAATCAGAATGAATCTGACGCAGCGCGTAGCCCGGCCGGAATGCTCAGCTGCAAGTCGGGCAGCGGGGCGCCGGCCAAGGTCGCGTAGCGTATCCAATTGGTGATAACCTGAATAACATAACGACGGGTTTCCGCATAAGGGATGCGCGCAATCCAAACGTCGAGCGGCAGCGTTTCCCCATGTTCCAGCCAGCGCGAAACAGCCGCTGGGCCCGCGTTGTAGGCCGCCAAGATCAGCGGGCCTTGATGCGCAAAATCGTCGCTCAATAGGCGCAAGTATTTTGCCCCGAATTGAATGTTGTATTGGGCGGAGTTGAACTCGCTGGCATCGATGGGCTCACCGGTTGATTGAAGCTGCGCGGATATCTTGTCTGCCGTTGCCGGCATCAACTGCATCAGGCCCTGGGCGCCAGCATCTGAAACGGCATCCACACGAAAGGCGCTCTCGCGCCGCATCACGGCATAAATGAGGTTGGAACTCACCCCGAAGCGCTGCTGCGCCTGCGCAACGGCGACGTCAACGACGACATGAACCCGCGCCGGGTCACGGTCATCTTCAACCAGGTGGCCGGCTCCCTGCCGCCCGTCGGCACGGACACGACCGCGATCCCGACGCTGCAGCCGAGCGGCGCCTACCTCAACTACTCAACCGCGAACAAGAGCCCGAACATGCTCGTGGTCAAGTACAAGACCAAGGGATCGCCCGGCGTCATCCAGCGCTACGACGACACCGCGAACCCGAAGATCAACGGCACGACCGGAAACGCGATCTGGAGCATCACGTCGACCGGCACGGCCGGCGGCGCAACCCGCACGATCTACACCGAGGTGTGCCGCCAGCGCTTCAACATCCTCGCGCGCGGGGCCGTGACGGCGCAGGTCGGCATCCAGTTCAAGGGCAACATCACGGTGTGCGGGCACAACCATCGCGCCGACAC
>DATJEQ010000303.1:0-9716 GCA_035496495.1 Polyangiaceae bacterium | reverse complement strand
GAAATCCAGGAACTTTTTGCGCATGTACTCCGGCAATGGGTTCAGTTCCGCCGCTGTTGCGTCGCGGTTTTGGCATATTGCCGCAACGTGTGACAGGCGCGCCTGCAATCCAATACCGAGGCGAATACTTTGTGCGTCTGTCTCCAAGACTGATGCCAACGCCATTGCCGTCTCCGGCGCAATCCGCGTTCGCGCCCGTTCCGCGCGTTGCACAGTCACTCTGCTGAGTTCAGCGGCGTCCGCAAGTTGTTGTTGAGTCATGCCCTTTGCTTCTCTGAGTTGTCGTACAAGGTTCATAGGCTCAAAGCATGGATCGGCCCACGTCCACCGGCAGCATCATCCAGGCATCACTCGGGGGAATGTCGGGATTTTTGCTTCCTTTTTGTGTGGCCAGCCCGCTAGCGCAAGCTGGATACCCGCCAGCACCGGGTTTGGGTGAGCGCTTGAGCAGAGGCAGTGGCGACAACTGCGAGCGCCCAATGTTCCCACAGCGGGCACATTGCACCGCGAAAACTGCGCGCCCCGCCCGATTCGAACGGGCGACCTGCGGCTTCGAAGGCCGATGCTCTATCCAGCTGAGCTAGGGGCGCGGACGCTCGCGGGAGCGTGGAAAGAGCACATAGAAGGGGGCGGCAGTGGGGTCAAGGGTGCGTGGTTGGGGCGAGAAAGCGGCGTGAAGGGCGCAATATTGCGGGCGGAATGTTACGGCTGGCCCAAGTCGCTGCACTTTCGCTAGCGTGTGGGCAATGATCCCGCAGCTGCTCAAACGCTTGCGCGCCGCGTTCGCCGAGCTCTCGGGGTGGGATCGGCTGCTGGCGGCATTGTGCATCGGCTCAATGCTGTTCTTTCTGTTGCAATTGGGGCTGTTTTCTTACGGACGTGATCAGAGCATTTACGCGCTGGTTGCGCGCGAAATGGCGCAGGGGAAATTGCCGTATCGCGACGTTTGGGATTTCAAACCTCCCGGGATTTTCTTTGTCTACTCCTTCGCGCGCACGCTCCTCGGTGCCAGTATGCTCGCGCCACGGCTGCTCGAGATATTGGGCATTGGCGCGATGTCAGCTGCGTTCCTCTATATGGGGCAGCAGCTTGTAGGCAGCTGGTT
Source organism: Polyangiaceae bacterium (assembly GCA_035496495.1). GTDB lineage: Bacteria > Myxococcota_A > Polyangia > Polyangiales > Polyangiaceae > SZUA-265. Next base: position 8,611 of record DATJEQ010000303.1, on the reverse strand, counting down.
GGTGGGGCTGATCGCCGCGGCGCTTGCGACATTGCTGCATGTGCAGCTCGAATTCTGGCACACCGGGCAACCCGAATCGTTCGGCGGTTTCATCACGGTGATCGCGCTTGCACTCGTGATTTCGGATTTTTCAACGCGACGTCGCCAGGTGTGGAGCGAGTTGACGGTGGGCGCGCTACTCGGGGTCACGTTCTTGTTCAAACCGCCGCTGGCGGGTGCGGGCATAGTGATCGCGGCTTACACATTCAAGAAAGGCAAGTTGGAGCAAACGCCCTTGCGGCAAACTTGGGCGTCGCTGTTACGGTTTGCACTGGGCGGTGCGGCCGTGCTCGGCGTGTGCGGCGCCTATTTTGCACTGCGCGGGGGTTGGCCAGCTTTGAGCTGGACGCTGTTTGAGTTCACACCCGGGTACACCAAAATGAGTTGGCAGGGGACGGACGCGTTCGAGGGCATGTACCACGCCGTGCGGCAAGTGCTGACCAAGTTCTCGTACTTAATTCCGCTAGGGCTGGTGGTGCTGGCATTCGATCGCCCACTGCACACCCGCGAGCGCGAAGCGACATTTCTCTTTGCAGGCACGGTGCTGGTGCACCTTTGCGGCATTGCGATGCAGGCAAAATTCTTCCCTTACCATTACGGCGCTACGTTGCCGCTGCTCGCTTGGCTCGTTAGCCTCGGGCTGTACAAGCTGTGGCTGCGTGCCCGGCGTCATGGCCTCTTGGTGATCGCGCTATTGGCTGCCCTGGTGTGGGTGATCAGCCTGCGCTCGGGTGCGCTGGATGTGCCCCATGGGTTTTGGAAACGCAACGCCCTGCGCACTCAGTATGCTTTCGGCTTGGGGCCCATCAAATCGCGTGAGGAACTGGACAGGCAGCTGTATTACACGGCGGATTTCAACTTGGCGGCGGACCGGGACGCGGCGCGAGTGATCACCCAGAGGACACCCGGCAATGCCCGCATTTTTGTGTGGGGATTCGAGCCCATGATCTACCTCTTCGCGCAGCGGGGGATCGCTTCCAAGTACATTTACAACGTGCCACAGCGCGCCGCTTGGCAGACCGGGCGCGCTCGCACCGAGTTGATGCAACACCTGCAACAATTGCCGGATGTAGTCGTGGTCCAGCACAACGACGTGTTCCCCGCGGTCACGGGCGATGCGATGGACTCCGCGGTGGCCCTGGGCGATTTTCCGGAATTGGAGGATTGGCTGGGTCAGAACTACCAAGCCTTGGGTTCAGTAGAGGATTTCGATCTCTATGTGCCCAGCACACTGCGTTACGCGCGGGCGCCGTGAGCGCCCGACGGCTCACTCTTGGCGAGGGCTAACTCTTAGCGAGACGCAATTTCCACACCACGCCGACGGCTTCCAGAAAGACCTTCTTGCTCATTTTGCTCTGCCCGGCGCGCCGATCCACAAAGATGATCGGCACTTCGACGACTTTGAGGCCTTTTTGCAGCGCGCGGTAGGTCATCTCAATTTGGAACGAATAGCCGTTGGATTTGACCGTGGAAAGATCGATGGCCTCCAACGCCGCACGCGTGAACCCTTTGTACCCGGTGGTCAAATCCCTCACGCTGACGCCCAAAATGGCCCGTGAATACAGTGAACCGCCTTTACTCAAAATATGGCGTCCCAGGCCCCAACCCTCGACTCCGCCGCCGGGAATGTTGCGCGAGCCGGTGACCACATCCGCTCCGCCCGCAAAGGCCGTCAAGAAATCCGGCAGGTAAGCGGGGTCGTGCGAAAAATCCGTATCCATCTCGAAGAAGAAGCGGTAGCCAGCTTGCAGCTTGCGGGTGAACGCGTCGATGTACGCCGTGCCCAAGCCTAACTTACCCGGGCGGTGCAGCACTGAAACACGCGCGTCGTGCGAGGCAATGCTGTCGGCAAGGGGGCCCGTGCCGTCGGGTGAATTGTCGTCGACCACTAAGATATGGGCTTCCGGCAGCACCGCGAATACGGAATCGATGAACGGCTCCAGATTGTCGCGCTCGTTGTACGTGGGCGTGACAATCAGGCTGCCGGCCCCCATCATTTCGGCGGCGCTCAACGAAACAAGCGAAGAGCCAGTGGGGGAAAATGCAGAAGGAGACAAAAGCGGGGGCTCTTCAGGCCATGTTGCCGCGGGTCAGTAGTTCGCTGACCACACGATCCAAAGTCGTGCCGTGTTCCTTACTCAGATTCTGCCAACGAATGCCCACCACGGAAGTGGCCTTCGAGATGTGGCGCACGCTGGCTTCACACTCGAACGCGCTGCCCACGGGAGGCGAGAGGTGCAGCTGCAACGTGTCCTTCACGTTGAGCTTCTCAGTCATTTCGTCAAGCAGCAGACCCACCCCGCCCAAGCTGATATCCACCACCAAAAGCGGCGTGCGCATCACGCCATCGACCAGCGAAATCCGAAGCTCGTAATCGACCGCCGGGCGCACACGGACGTGCAGGCGTCGCTCTCGTGTGGGGTCGGGGGTGGTCACTGAAAACCTGTGGCAAGGGCGGCCAAAAACAGCCGCTCTTGAGATCTAGCACCTTCGCGGGCCGGGCGGCAATCGCCGCGATACTACGAGGAAAAGTGTAATATCATCCCCCGCCCAATGGAACGGCCAATGGTACTTCGTTATCTGGTTTGGCTCGCGGTGCCGCTGCTTGCGCTGCTTGAGCTGGCTGCTCATGCCTACCACGCAACGCGCGTGCCCCAGCCGGATCAATGGCAAGAAGAGTTGCCGGCAGCGGTGCAAGCGCTGCACCACCAAGGCGATCTGATTGTGGCGGCGCCCTATTGGTCGGAGCCGAATTTGCGTTTCGCGCTGGGCGATGAACTGATGCCGCTGCGTGACATCGCTCGGCCGGATGAGCGGGGTTATTCGCGTGCGATTGAAGTGAGTGTTTCCAGGGAACGCAGCCCGCAATTGCTCAAGTGGGAGGTATTGAATGAGACCACCGTCGGTAAATTCCACCTGCGCGTGCTGAAGAATCCAACGCCGAGCAGGGTGTTGTTCGACTTCGTCGACAACCTCAACGCCGAGCACGCGAGCGCGGCGCTGGTTTCTGCAGGCACGCCGCGCGATTGCACATGGGATACGAATGCAGGCGTCAGTAATGGGGCGCTCGATTACGGGCACCCCACGTATCCCAAAGAGCGTTTTCGCTGCCCGGCATCGGAGTGGAATTTCGTCGGGGTCACTGTGATCGAAGATCAGCAGTACAGACCTAAGCGCTGTATTTGGGCGCCCCCCGCTGGCTCCCGGGGAACGCGTGTCACCTTCAGCAATGTTCCGATGGGCAACACCGTGCGTGGCTACTCAGCACTGCCCTTTTGGAACGAGCGCGAAGGCAAGCACAACACCACGCAGATCCAACTCACCGTGGATGGAGTCGTCGTGGGCAACACGAAGCACGCCGATGGAGAGGGCTGGAAGGAATTTGAATTCCCCACTACGACCTTCTCCGGCAAGCGCGCGACGGTGCAATTCGATGTCACGACGGTGCGAGGCGCGCCAAGGGAATATTGCTTCTACGCGGAGGCCGAACAGTGAAGCGGCCGCAAATGCCCAAACTCAGCGAGATCTTTAGCAAAGAGCGTCTGATCGACGGCGGTTTGCTGTGGGCCATTGGCTTTGGCTATTTGGTGTTGCTGCTGCTCACCGCGCGCGACATCGGTTACGCACGAGACGAGGGCTTCTATTTTTCCGCGGCAAGCAGTTACGGCAAGTGGTTCAATCTGCTGTTCACGCATCCCTCCACAGCGTTTCAGCGTGCGAACGTGGATCGGTATTGGGCTGACAACCACGAACACCCCGCTTTGATCAAAAGCCTTTTCTGGGCTTCGAACAAGTACTTGCGCGGTCTTCCCTTGATCGCCTCGCAGGGCACTTCATACCGCTTTCCGGCGATGGCACTGAGCGCGCTGTGCTTATCCTGCATTTACGCCTGGGGCCGGCGTTTGGGGGGGGAGCGCGATGGTCGCATTCTGGGGGTGATTGCGGCGCTGTCGTTCGGCTTCATGCCGCAGGTATTTCACCATGCGCACCTGGCTTGTTTCGACATGCCCGTGGCCGCAATGTGGTTCTTCACTACTTATGCCTATTGGCTCTGCTGTCGTAACCCAAGCTTTGGAAAAGCGCTGCTCACTGCGGTGCTCTACGGCTTGCTGCTCAACACCAAGCACAATTCGTGGATTTTACCCGCTGCGCTGTTTCTGCACTTCTTCTTAGATCGCCTCCTGGGTTTGCGCGCCGTCAAGCTCACGCGCTTGGGCTTGCCGCTCAGTTGGCTGATTGTGCCAATCGTAGGCCCCGCGGTATTCTTCAGCACTTGGCCTTGGATCTGGTTCGACACCGTTAAGCGCCTGCGGGAATACGTGACGTTCCACACCCAACATGTTTATTACAACATGGAATTCCTGGGGAAAACGTACTTCGAGCCGCCCATGCCGCGGCTTTATGCCTGGGTGATGACGCTCGCAACGGTGCCCACCATCACGCTCACCTTGTTCGTGATTGGCTTATTCGTGTGCGTGCAACAAGGCCTGTGGCCCAGCATGCTTTGGCGTTTGCGTGCGCTGAAGGGTGATTTGCAATCATTCATCAACCGCGAGCATGAGTCAGCGTCAGCAAGCGACGCGGAAGGTACTTCAGTGCTCACCGAGGAGCAGCGCGCTGTGGCCTCGTCGTGTGTGCTGTGGTTGGTGTGCATCGCGGCCAGCTATGGCCCTTGGCTCATGAAGAAAACACCAATTTTCGGTGGTACCAAACATTGGCTGACGGCCTACCCATTCCTCGCGCTGATTGCCGCCTTTGGTTTCGTTTACGTGATTCGCTTGGTTGACCCGCTGGTTCTTTCAACCAAGTGGCGCACCGCTAGCAACGCCGTTTGGGGAGGATTGGTTGTTCTGGTGCCCCTGGTGATCGCGCTACACGCCGAGCCGTGGGGCCTTGCGGCCTATGTGCCGGTAGTGGGGGGGGCTCCGGGCGCAGCGAGTTTGGGGCTCAATCGCAGCTTCTGGGGCTATGCAACGGCGAGCGTGGCGCCTGTTCTGAATGACGAAGCGCAGAAGGGTGCGCGCGTGTTCATTCACGATACCGCAGAGCAGAGTTGGCAGATGATGGAGAAGGACAAGATCCTACGCAAGGATCTGCAGCCATGGCCGCAAGTGAGCGGATCAGATTGGGCCCTCTATCACCACGAGCAACATATGGGTCGCGTCGAATACATGACTTGGGTGGATTACGGCACGGCAGCGCCCGAGGCAATTGGCGCGTATGACGGCGTGCCGGTGGTATGGCTCTACCGTCGCCCCAGTGCCGACGCCGAGGGCAACGCCGACGCCGACGGAGAGTGATTATGCGCCTAAGCTTGTTGCTGTGCGCCAGTGTCGCTCTTGTAGGGGCTCCGGCTTGCGATCGACACATTGCTCCCAATCTTCCGCCTCAACGTGTTTCGGACGCAGCCCTAACCAATCCGCCAGACACCGTCATCAGGGATGCAACGGTGCCGCCGCATCCGGTTGATGCAGCGCCGATTGTGGATGCCCGCGCCCCGCATCGCTCGTTGCCGGTTGGCATTGAATTGGGTCCGTATTTCAACGAGGCCGACGCTGGTACCGTGGCGGGCGATGCACAAATGTTGGCGCTGGGCGTTAAGGCTGTGGTGTTGCATGTTCCATTTGCCGATTACGATCTGCAGAGCCCTGGAAGCGCGGCACGCTGGGCCACATTGAGCGATCGGGCGCACTCGTATTCACAGGCCGGCGCTGAGGTGGTGATCGCCCTGGATTTGGTGGAGCGCACCGTCACACTCCGGCCGGCAGATCTTACCACGGGCTGGTTCAGCGGTGAAATGCGCACGCGGTTGCAAGAGTTGATCGATCACCTCTACGAGTTGATGGCGTCGGACATCCGTGCGCTCACTTTCGGCGACGAAGTCGATCGTTATTTGAGCGTGACGGCGGATCCAACACGGTCACAATTCCAGCAATTGTTGCTGTACGGATTGCGTTATGCCAGAGAACATCAGGGAGCAAGGCCGCAGGGGGACCGCACAGTACCGGTGACCATTGCGCTCGACGCAACGCTCAGCGGCTGGCTGCAAGCCTTGGCCGGTGATGCCGGGGCGACGCCACTGCAGGCATTGATTCCAGAGATCGATGCGCTTGCGGTGAACTACCTGCCGCTCGATGCGGCCGCTCACGCCGTTGCCGACGATCAAGCGCTGGAGCCATTGCGACAACTCGCGCTCGCCGCGGGCCCACACCCCGTGCTGCTGCAAGAGGTCTCTTACCCCAGTGACCAGACGGTGAGCAGCTCCGAGGTGCGCCAAGCGAGTTTTTATCGTCGCCTGTTCGATCTACTCACAACTGACGGTGAGCCGTTCACCCTGCTCAGCATCTCGCCGCATACGGATCCCTCCGCTGCGGATTGCGCCGCACAGGCCGCGACCTATTCGCAGCCAACGTCAAGTCTGATCGCTGCGCGCTGTTCGCTCGGCCTGTGGCGGCACAATGGTCAACCCAAGGCCGCTTGGTCCGTAGTTTTGGGCGGAATATCGAGCTTTTATTCGCCTTGAGCGTGCACATGCTACGCTACAGGCGAGGCAACCGATGGGAAAAACCGAATCGATGACGGGCATGGTTGAAAAGATCGCGGGGCTGCAGGATTACGATCTGTACCGCGACTTAGCTTGGGAGGGGTCATTCGAGGATTACTTAGGCGTTGTGCGCGGTAACTCGCAGGTAACGCGCAACGCATTCCAGCGCGCGTACGACATGATTGTGTCGTATGGCACTGAGGAATACGTCGACAACAAGAAGCGGCTCGTTCGCTACAACTTCTTTCGCGACGAAAAAGACGGCGGCAAAGACGCCGTGTACGGGCTCGATATTCCGTTGATGCGGCTGATGAACGTGCTCAAAGCCGCGGCTGAAGGCTATGGGCCCGAGCGGCGCGTGATTTTGCTGCACGGCCCAGTGGGCTCCAGCAAATCCACGATTGCGCGCCTGATCAAGAAGGGCTTGGAAGCCTATTCGCGGACGCCCGAGGGCGCTTTGTACACCTTCACTTGGGTGAAGCTTTCTGGCACTGGGCTTGCGAGTGAAGGCGCCGACGAATTTGAATCGCCCATGCATGACGAGCCACTGCGCATCATTCCCGCAGCGTGGCGCGAGCAAGCCATTGCCGAGTTGACGGTGGGCCACCCACGTTACCCCGTGCGCATCGAAGGGGATTTAGATCCTGCCAGCCGTTTCATTTTCAAAGGCCTGATGCAGCGCTACGCGGGGGATTGGGGCAAAGTGGTTCAGAATCACGTGCGCGTGCACCGCTTTGTGCTCAGTGAGAAAGATCGCGTGGGCATTGGCACTTTTCAGCCGAAGGATGAAAAGAATCAGGATTCAACCGAATTGACCGGCGATATCAACTACCGCAAGATCGCTGAATACGGCTCTGATTCGGATCCGCGCGCGTTCAACTTTGACGGCGAATTCAACATCGCCAATCGCGGCGTGGTCGAATTCGTAGAGATGTTGAAGTTGGATGTGGCCTTCTTGTACGATTTGCTAGGCGCATCACAGGAGCACAAGGTCAAGCCCAAGAAATTCGCGCAAACGGATATTGACGAAGTGATCATCGGTCACACGAACGAGGCCGAATACCGTCGCCTATTGAACAACGAATTCATGGAGGCCTTGCGCGACCGCACGATCAAGATCGACATTCCTTACATCACGCGCTTGGGCGATGAGATCCGCATTTATGAAAAGGAATTCAGCCAGCAAAAGGTGAAGGGGCGCCATGTGGCTCCACACACGCTGGAAGTGGCGGCCATGTGGGCCGTGCTCACGCGGTTGGAAGAGCCGAAGAAGCACAATTTGCAGCTGCTGCAAAAAATGAAGCTCTACGACGGCAAAGTACTGCCCGGGTACACGCAGGACACCGTCAAAGAGCTGCGCAAAGAGGGCAAGCGCGAGGGCATGGAAGGCATCAGCCCCAGGTACGTGCAGGATAAGATCTCGAACGCGTTAGTCAGCGACGTGGGCGAGGGCACCATCAATCCGTTTATGGTGATGAATGAGCTGGAAAAAGGCCTGCGCAGTCACTCTCTGATCACCAATGATGACCAGCGCAAGCGCTTCCGCGATCTGATCGGTGTGGTGAAGCGCGAGTACGAAGAAATCGTGAAGAACGAAGTGCAGCGCGCGATTAGTGCCGACGAAGAAGCCATCGCCAAATTGGCTGCAAATTATATCGATAACATCAAAGCCTACACACTGCGCGAAAAAGTGCGCAACGCCTACACCGGTCAATACGAAGAACCGGATGAGCGTATGATGCGCGCGATCGAAGAGAAGATCGACATCCCCGAAAACCGCAAAGACGACTTCCGTCGCGAGATCATGAACTACATCGGCGCTCTTTCGCTCGAAGGCCGCAAGTTCGATTACAAATCAAACGAGCGCCTGCACAAAGCGCTCGAGCTGAAATTGTTCGAAGACCAAAAAGATTCGATTAAGCTGACATCGCTGGTTTCGAGCGTCGTCGACAAAGACACGCAAGAGAAAATCGATATCGTTAAAACGCGTTTGATCAAGGATTTCGGATACGACGAAATTTCCGCGAC
>DATJEQ010000302.1:0-3832 GCA_035496495.1 Polyangiaceae bacterium | reverse complement strand
TGCTATTCCCCTGATCCCCACCGTGCTAGCGGTCGAGGCAGTGACTTCACCCGCGCCAGAAGGTCCGCAATCGGAAGAGTCGGTGTCTGGGGGGGAACCTAGTGCGCAGCTGGCAGTTGAGCACCGCGATCCGTCATCAGTAGCCGAGTGGGCGCGGCGGGGGCGGGCGGTTTTGATTCATACGGTCGCGTTGGGGGTGTTCCTGATTGGGTTGCGCGTTCAGAAGATCTGGTTGCAGGAATTCGATGTGGGGTTGTTGCCGTATGTGCAAGCGCTGAGTTCGGAGATCTTGCTGCTGCTGCTGCTGGAGGCGCCGTGGTTTCTCACGATTCGCATTGCGCCTCAGAAAACGCGCTGGTGGGCAACCTTTTATGTTGCAGCGCATTTGCCCATCTATCTGCTGGCGGTTTTGTCGCACCGCTTCTTCTTGGAGAGCGGGATCGTTCCCAAGTGGGACGTGATGCGCTACGCGCTGCGCGAGTTTTCAACGCTGCACGATCTGCTGGCTACGGGAGTGGACAAGGACCTGTTCTTGCTGTTGCTCAAAGCCGGTGCGAGCCTGCTTTCTGTGCCGCTCGCGCTGCGTCTGTTGCGCAAGCCGAAATGGGGAGCGAATATTGCGATCCCTGCAAGCATGACCCTGCTGGGCGCATCGTTGGTGCTGGTGCCCGCGCCGAGTCACATTCAGCTCATTATGCTGGGCGGCAATTGGTTGACGGATCTATTGCCCGATCAAGCGGTGCAAGAATATTTGACCCGTTCGGTTCCAGTGCACGCGATGTACAGCGCGCCCGCTCTGGTGCCACCCACGGTCGCCGACACGACTGTGTCGCGTCCGAATTTTCTGATCATCGGGTTGGAATCGACACGCACGGACGTGCTTTCCGCATACTCCGGCAGGCCGTCGCTCTCGCCATTCATGGATGAGCTGGCCGCCAAATCGGTGATCGTCGACGACGCCTACACCACCATCTCTCACACCAGTAAAGCGCTGGTGGGTATCCTCTGTGGCATGAGCGCATTGCCGGTGATGCCGGTGATTGAAGCACGCCCCAATGGTTTGCCATTTGCCTGTATGCCACAGCTGTTGAAGCAGGCTGGGTACACGACCGGCTTCTTTCAGGCTGCTGGGAATTTTGAGCACCGTGCTGGCTTACTGAGCAACATGGGGTTCGACTACACATTCATACCCGGCCCAAAGGAGGGCGTGGGCTTTCACACTTCGGGTTACCTGGGGTGGGATGAGCGCGTGATGGTGCACCCGGCCGCCGAGTGGATGGTTCAGGCGAAGCGTCCATTCTTCGCAATGTTGCTCACCCTTTCAACTCATCACCCGTACGATTCGCCTGACGCCGGCCCCGCCCGATCCTGGCAAATGGCAAAGGAGCACTATGAGCGCGCGGCGCGTTACGTCGACGATCAACTGCGGCTCCTATTTCAGCAACTTGAGCGCGATGGCACGCTTGAGAACACGATCGTGATCGTGATGGGGGATCACGGTGAGGCCTTCGACGAGAAGCCCGGTTTTCGCCAACACGACCGCGCGCCGTACGACAACGTGACGCACGTGCCCTTATTCATTTACGCGCCAAAGTTATTTCAACCTCAACACATCGGCGGCTTACGTCAGCAGACGGACATTCTGCCCACCGTGTTGGAACTCGCCCATTTGAGCTGGAAGGGGCAGTTGCCCGGTAGCAGCCTCTTTTCCACACCGGGGCATTCCCAGGTCATCACCTCATGCTGGTATCCCAACTCCTGCCTTTCTTTGCGCAGTGAAAATCATTCCTTCGTATTTCACTTCGGGCACTTGCCGCTGCAAGCGTTCGATCTATCGACCGATCCCGAGCAACAACACGATGTCGCTGCCCTGGTGCCCGCTGAGGTTCAAGATCAAGCGATCGATCTGATGTTGGGTGAAATGGCTAGCGTGCGTCGGTATTACGAGGGCGCCCTGCACGGCAATTGGGACAATTAGCAGCAACACGCCGCCCGGGACGTTGCCCCGGGCTACAGGTAGGGCAGGCCGTTGGCCTGGCATCCCGCGATTCGTTCATGCACGAGTGGTCGGCAGCAGCCTGGGATCGGTGTCGGTAGCAGCAACTGGAGCGGTAAGTGCGTCAGCAACGGGATCGGTGTCGGTAGCAGCACCGGTAGCGGTAGCGGTTGCAGTTGTTGCGGCGGTTGCAGTTGCTGTTGCCGCCACAGTCACCCGTTGCCGCTTCCGCTGCTGCGACCGCGGCCGCTGCCGTCGCCGAACTGGTCGCGGGAAAAAAATCTGGTACTTGTGCGCTCGTGCTGCAGTCGACCTTTCAACTGGCCGCAGGTATCGGGCCGCAACGTGAGCGGCGCCTATGGAGTGCAGGCGTCAAGCGCTGGAGTGATTTTCCCGACGCATCCGTAGTGGCTATCTCACGTCGCAAGGACGATGACTTACGTGAGGCATTGGCCGCAGCAGGCAATGCACTAGTCCATCGAGACATCGGTCGTTTGGCGGCCATGATCCCCGCGCGCGAGCACTGGAGACTCTTCGCGGATTTCTGCGACAACACGGCCTACTTGGACATTGAGACCGGCGATGACAGCGGCGACTTTGCCGGAGTGACCGCGATCAGTGTGTTGGATCGGGCCGGGCCGCGATTGTTTTTGCGCGGACGAAACTTGCAGGATTTTCCTTCAACAACTCGCAATTGCGACATTCTGGTAACGTTCAACGGCTTGTCGTTCGATGTGCCAATTCTTCGGCAGGCATTTCCGGGTTGGCAGCCGCCGCCCTGTCATATCGACCTACGCCATGTGTGGGCACGGTTGGGCGAGCACGGCGGACTCAAGGCGCTTGAAAACCGCGTTGGGCTTGGGCGGCCCGACCACTTGGCGGGAATCAACGGTTGGGACGCGGCGCACCTATGGCGCCACGGTGAGCGGGGTAATCGCGACGCGCTACGGCTGTTCGCCGAGTACAACCTTTACGATACCATCAATCTGCGAACACTCATGTGCCTAGCTTACAACCGCATGCTCAAGATCCTCAGTAGAATGGGGCTAGCAGCGATCCCAATTGAAGTATTTGGCCGCGGCGATGTTTTATACGACGTCACGAAACTCCTAATCGCCCTATGATGTGCGCGGTTTCCGTAGGAAAGCAATGTTGCCTTCGGCGATTCCATGCCTAACGACGCTGTCATCCGTATAGCCCGACATACACAGATCTTCATTTTAGGTCGCTCGCGGATCAGCCGCTGCTGCAGATGCAGCAGTCCTACTTCCGCATTACCCCAAACACTCTCGCGGCAAGGCGATCCATTTCCTGCAACAAGGGGGCGCATTCTTCAACTGAAAGATAGCCCCAGGCGGCGGCAATCTTCACCCCTGCTTGCGCTTCATAGAGCGAGCCGCGAGCACTTTCAAAGCGGAGGCGCGAATTGCCCTGGGCGTTGCCGAAGCCTTCGGCCAGGTTGAGCCCCACGCTGGAGAGCGCCCGCCGAATTTGCGAGGCGAGATCCCGATCCCGCCGAGCGATGGTGGCCACCAACGGGCTGGCGCGGCGAATGAGGGTGACGGTTTCTTCGATGAGTTGCTGTCGGAGAGAAATGTGCATGTCCCCCTCCCGCGCAGCTTTCGTGACACCGACCCTTGTTCATTGAGGTTTCGGTGGCGCGAAAGGTGCGCGCCCGGGACTGTGCACATTTCTCTTCGACAGCAATGACGGGAACGGGAGAGGTAGCGGCAACGGGGGCACCAACACCGGCGGTTGCTGTGGCGGGCGACGGGGGCGGGGGTCGGTGGTAGTAACGAGGGGCAGTGTCGGTAGCCAACAACGGGAGCGGGGCTG
>DATJEQ010000301.1:0-7790 GCA_035496495.1 Polyangiaceae bacterium | reverse complement strand
AGAAGGCGATGCCGAGAGTAACAATGCATGCTTCGCATTGAAAGGCTGCGGGCGCACGCGCGAAACCCAATCGATCACGTTCTTCAAGCAACCCGGCATCGAGGCATTGTACTCGGGAGAAGAAATCACGAACGCGTCATTCAGCTCCAATCGCCGCTGGAACTCTCGGGCGCCAGCAGGCAACCCGTCTTTCGTTTCGACGTCCTGATTGTACGAAGGACAGTCGAAGTCTTTCATTGAGGCGAAATCGACGTGCGCGCCGTTCTTCTCAAGAACGGTCGCCGCAAGCTTTGCCAGTCGCAAATTCAGCGATTCGGCTCGCAGTGACCCTGCAAAAACCAGGAGCTTTACCGATCCGTGCCCATGCTTCCCGTCCATTGCCGCACTTTCGTGGAAGGCAGTGGCAGCGTCAAGCCGCGGGGCAACTTGCCTCGGTTAATGCACCTAGCGGAATTCCCGAATAAATTCGCTGTGAGCTTAACATTGCAGGGCAACTCTCGACGGCTAAACCCAAGGGAGCTACGCTGCGCGACATGTGGGGACATAAAACACTGCCGCGTTACTTCTGCGTTACAATTGTGACCGCCCTGTGTTGCGCTTGCGGGGGCAACAACACAGGCGCCAAATCTGCCGACGATGCGCCGACGGACGAGGCCGCTGCGCCGGCAAGCGAATCCCCTTCAAAGCCCGCTGCCAACGAGGCGGCGGCAGACGCGCCTGCTGACAAGGCCGCCAGCGAGGACAGTTCGGCCAAAGCATCTGAGGAATACAGCGTTTCGAAACACGACGGTGAGGCTAAAGATAGCGCCGAGCAGAAGCCCGAGCCCGCTTTCACCGAAGGCATGTCAGTGAGTGAGGCGATCAACGCCGTGCCGAAGGGTACCGAGTACCTCTCATTGGATCCAGAAACGTTGGGGCGCCCGCTCGCCGATCTCAGCCTGTACAAGCCCTGCAACTTGACCCCCGCTCAGCACTTCAAGCTGCGCGTCGCCGTGTGGGACGGCAAAGCCGTCGGCATCGACGTGACGAGTGCCAACAAGAAGCTAGCTGAATGCGTACGACAGCAAGTCAGTCAGGTGCAGTGGCACGACAAAGTCAAATCGATCAACACCGTCGACTACTCGTACTGAGCGAAGTCCGAGCGAAGTCGAAGTACTCGTGCTGAGCGAGCGGAAGCGAGTCGAAGCACTCGTACTGAGCGAGCGGAAGCGAGTCGAAGTATTAAGCCTTACCCACGGCTTGCTGACGCACCAGGCGCTGGAATTCTTTGCGCGCGGTGCGCAGCCGCGTGTAAACAGTGTGCACGTTGAGCCCCAGTGCGCTGGCAATCTCGGTTGCGCTGAGCCCCTCTAACTCCGACATCACGAACACGGCGCGCTTGTCGTCGGAAAGCCGATCGAGCGCGCGGTGCGCCATGCCGGCGGCTTCGGCTGAGCGCATGCGTTCATCGGCTGAAGGCCGTTGATCGGTCAGCGTGTCGGGGTCGACTAAATCTCCTGTGGAGCGGTGGTACGCGCTCTTGCGCCGCTGTGAGCGGTGGTGCACCTGCACGATGTTGAAAATGAATCCAAAGACCCAGGTGCGCACCGTCGACTGGCCCGTGAATTCCGGCAGCTTGCGGTGGATGGCAATGAACACCTCTTGGCACACGTCGTCGAGCGACCCATCCGGCACACCCATGCGCCGGGCCGTGCGCCAAACCAGCGGGAAAAACTTCTCGTACAGCTCCGCAAAGGCGGGCGTGCTCGGTGGCTGACCCAGCCGTAGACCGGAACGCGGGGGCTCGGAAGCGCCCGCCGGTTGCGTCGTAGCCGCCTGTTGCGGCTTCACCGATAACGCTCGTGCCTTGCTGGCCTTCTTGCGGGAAGCACTCATTGATTCACACAGCGCAAAAGCAAACGGCCCACAGTTGAGCGGCAAATGTCGCAATGGATCTGCTGTGATCGAGTATTCCGCGAGTTATGTGCGCGATGTAAAAATCCGCTGCAATGCGCAAGCCCAGTGGGCGCCCCAACCCAGCAGCCCGTCTCTTCAGCAGTTGACACTTTCTTGACGGCGAGGGGCGCAACCTTGATGGCATCCTGACCGGCGGGACCGCCAAACTAACTCTGAGGCGCGCACAGCAATCGCCTGTGCGTGATTGGGCCCATGACTCAAAAAATGTTCAGCCGAGAATCGCCCTTCAATGCGCGCGGCGCTGGCTCAGATCGCATCGTGCTGTGGACGCTGCTGACCGGCGGGCTATTCCCTGTACTCGATGCGATCCTTCGAGAGCAGGTGTGGGGCACCTGGCCCAGCCTGGGGCTGTTGATGGCGGGTTTTGCGCTGTGGGGGCTGGTGCGGTTGCCACTGCGATCAGACAGCAATTGAGATAATAGAGCATACGGGCCAGGCCTCGTAGTGCGGTTGGGCCTCACCATTCGATCGAGCATGAACGAGTACATTTGGGCATTGTTGTGGCTGATCCTCACCACCGTGATCGCCGCGGTGGGTCGCGCGCTGTTCGAGTGGACAGACGTGGCCATGCTCTATTTGGCCATGATCATGCTGGTGGCCACACGCTTTGGTCAACGCGCTTCCATTTTCACTGCCGCCCTCTCGGTAGCAGCTTACGATTTCTTCTTCGTTCCCCCGTATCTCACCTTCAATGTGGCCGATTCACGGCACATTCTGACCTTCGCCATGATGTTCGGCATTGGCATCCTGGTCAGCACATTGACCCTGCGCATTCGCCGCCAAGAAGAAGAAGCCAAAGCCGCACTGCTCAAAGCACGCGCTGAGGAAATGCGCAGCTCGCTGCTGAGCGCCGTCTCCCACGATTTGCGCACCCCGTTAGCAGCCATTACGGGCGCGGCTACCACACTGCGCGATGAGAGCGGGGCGTCGCTTTCCGTCAGTCAACGACAAGATCTGTTGGAAGCCATTTGTGAAGAGGCCGAGCGTCTGGAGCGCCTGGTTGCGAATTTGCTCGACATGACGCGACTCGAATCCGGCGGACTACCCGTGCGTCGAGAATGGATCCCACTGGAAGAGTTGGTCGGCTCTGCACTCACGCGACTGGAAAAACAGCTTGCTGGCCGCGAAATAAAGACCGACCTGCCAGGGAATTTGCCGTTGCTCTCTGTCGACCCAGTGCTGTTTGAACAAGTGCTGCTGAATCTGTTGGAGAACGCTTCCAAACACACCCCCGCTCAGCGTCCGATTGAAATCCAAGCGCACATCGACGCGCAGTGGGTGATCATTGAAATCGCCGACCGCGGCCCTGGTATCCCGGCGGGTCTGGAACAACGCATTTTTGAAAAATTCTTTCGCGCATCGCCCTCGGGCCCTGCGGGTGTTGGCCTTGGGTTGGCCATCTGCCGCGGCATCGTCGAAGCGCACGGCGGAACCCTGCGCGCCGAAAATCGCCCGGGAGGCGGCGCGGTATTTCGCGTTGCACTGCCGGCGGGGGCCCAAGCGCCCGAGATGCCCAGCGAGGAACCCGGCAATTAAACCCGATCAATCCACGCGGTCGCGTAAGCGGTAACCCACACCGGGCTCGGTTCCCAGTAGGCGTGGGTGGGCGGGGTTGCTTTCAATCTTTTGGCGAAGTTGGGCCATGTACACGCGCAAGTAGTGCGTATCCTGTCCGTGCCCAGGGCCCCAGACTTCGGTGAGGATCTGACGGTGCGTGAGCACTTTGCCGGCGTTTTGCGCGAGCAAGGCGAGCAGCCGGTATTCAATCGGGGTGAGTTTCAACTCGCGACCGTCAAGCGTGACCTCACGGCGCGTTAAATCGATCTTCAACGGGCCGACTCCAATGATCGGCGTGCTGGCGCCCACGCCGCGCTGAGCGTGACGCAATGCAACGCGCATGCGGGCGAGCAGTTCATTGACGCCGAAGGGCTTGGTCAAGTAGTCGTCCGCCCCGGCATCGAGGGCTTCGACTTTGTCCGCCTCGCGACCACGCGCTGAGATCACCAATATCGGCACGTGGGACCACTCACGCAGAGTGCGGGTCAGATTGATCCCATCCGCGTCCGGTAGACCCAAATCCATCAGGATCATTTCCGGATTGTGGCTGGTACACAGAGCGACCGCCTCCTGAGCGGAGGCCGCTTCCACCACTGCGAATTCGTGCGACGTCAGCGAGGCTCGCAGAAAGCGCCGCATTTGCGGTTCATCCTCAACCACCAATACCGTCGCGCGCGCCGTCATAACCCTAGGCTAGCAGACCGCCACTGGAGGATCACATCAACGCCGTATCCGCCGATTCCTGCGGAGTGCCAGGCGACGAGGGCGGTGGCGCAGCAGCAGGCGCAGCAGCGGCCACCGCAGCCAGGGAGGGTCGCGGTACGCGCCGTTCGTGGTGCAAACTCAGATCCAGCCTGACAGGCAGGACGACCATCGGTAGGGCGTTGTGCTGCAGGCGGCGCTGCACCAAGAAGGCCGTTTCGTTGTGGAGGAAGCGATTCCAGGTGGTGTCCTCTTCGAAAATGATCTGTCCGGCAACGAAAAGCGACTTGGGATATTTCCTGGCAAGTGACATCGCGAGGTGTTCTGCCTCAACCACTACCTCGGTGCCCACCGCGTATTCGCTCGTGCTCGCCAGACCCAAGGCGGCGGCCAGCCGCTCATAGCAAGCGAGAGATTGCCGGCTTCTGGCCTCCAATGCCGGAATTTCCCCCGCCCCTTTGAAGACGTCGGAATCCGCAACGGCGACGGTCACGAAAACCACCCCATGGAAATGACCGGGGAACATTCGAAGCAAAGTGAGCAGTGCGTGACGTCCCAGTCCGCCGTAACCGCCCACAAACAACACCGCGACGGGTCGCTGCGGATCCATGTGCAGCCCCCCGAGTGGTACTTCTGGACTGGGGAACAGTGTCGGATTGTCCTCGGGGCCCGGCAGATCCGTGTCCAACTTACGAATCGCCCGCATCACGAGTTTGTAATGGCGCTTGACTAGGAAACAGAAGCCCACCAGCGCCGCGGTGATTACCAGAGTTAACCAAGCGCCCGCGAGGAATTTCTCAATCACGGTGAGCATCAAAATGAGGGCGCACAGCGTCGCGGCCAACACATGTGCGGGCAAATGCCGCTTCCAATGGGCCTCGGTTTTACGACGGCGGAACCACAGCACGGTCATCGCCACGTTGGAGAGTGTGAAGGTGACGAACACGTTGATGGCGTACATCACGACCAGCTGAGATACCTCGCCGCGCGTGTACAAAAGCGCCGCCACCGCTGCGCCACCCATCAGCACAATGCCGTTGCGCATCGTGAGCCGATCGGAAAGCGCCGAATAGCGGTGCGGCAGCCAAGAATCGACGGCCATATTCGCCATCACCCGCGGCCCATCGACAAATCCCGCCTGGGCCGCCACGAAAAGCAGCGCGCCCTCACTCAAGAGCGAAATAATCACAAACGCATAGCCAATATTCAATCCCGCGATCGACCACTTGCCGGCCACCGCTTCCAGCAGGACCGCGTTCATGGTCTTGCCGTCGACGGGATGGACGTTCCACAGCAAATAACAGATGAGCAACCCGGACGCAGTGATGGCAAGCGAAGTGGCCATCAGGATCATGGTGCGTTTGGCCGTTTCCACGCGTGGCTCGCGCATGATGCCCACGCCGTTCGAGACGGCTTCGATGCCGGTATAAGTGCCGCCTCCCAGTGAGTACGCGTGCATCAGCAGTTTGAGGGTTCCGAATAAACCCAACATCGAGGTCGTCGCGCTGATGTTGCTGCGCACCTCCTGCGACAGGCGTGGCAGCTCGGGTGCGTGCTCGCCTAAGCCTGCCAGCAACAAGATCACGTGCGTGAAGATAAACACCGCAAATACCGGCGCGATGGTTGTGACGGATTCTTTGACCCCGCGCAGGTTCATCAGGGTGAGTAAGAGTACTCCGCCAAATGCCACAGGCAGTTCCAAGAAATGCCACGCTTGCGGTAAGAAGCTGAAGATGGCATCAGCGCCTGCCGCGATCGAAATGGTGATCGTGAGCACGTAATCGACCAGCAATGCACAGCCCGCCGTTACGCCTGCGGGGCCGCCCAAAATCTTGCTCGCCACTAGGTAGCCGCCGCCACCGCTGGGAAATTGCTCGATGATGCGGCTGTACCCATAGCTGATGATGAACACCGTCCCCACCATGGCCGCCGCCAAGTACACCGCGAGACCGCGGTGCTCACCCAATTGTCGGAAAGTCTCTTCCGGCCCATAGGCACTCGACGACAAGCCGTCTGCACCGAGCCCCACCCAGGCCAAGAACGCTATCAAGCTCAGGCTGTGGAACGCGCCTGGCTCTTTGATGTCTTTGGGTGGACCAAAAATGTAACGCCGAATACGAGCAGCGAGGGTCACGCAGCATGAGCTACTTCTTCGCCCGTCAACCCGCTGTAAAGACCGAGGCCCAGGACATCAAGAAAACATCAAGACACTCGCTCTTGGTCGGTGTTTATTTCAATCCGATTTCACAACGGCCCCCCGGCAAGACGAATGCACGTCTCTCAATACAGCTTGCTGGTGAACATCAAAGCCCAGCCGAGGTAGCTGACCACTGAAGCGGCCACGACGAAGGTCCAAATCGGGTGCACGCGTTTCGCTCGCAATTGGGCGTGGGCCATCAGGGCAATGCGCTGTGACAGCTGCTCATTGGGCTCACTGAGGGGAAGGGAGTGCAATCGCGCCAACAGCGGATCTTCCTGATTCATGAGCTCTTCCTTTCCCGGGAACCCGGGTCTCGCTTTTGCAGCACCGTGAACAGTCGCGAGCGTGCGCGTGAAAGCCGCTGACGACTCGCGGCAGGCGCGATGCGCTCAATGGCTGCGACTTGATTGGGTGTGAACCCTTCTGCGGCCAAGAGCAGGAGTTCGCGGTCTTGTGAGGAGAGCTCAGCCAGAGCGCTTTCGATGTCGCCCAACAAAAAACGCGCTTCCAAATCCGGCGCGGGTGCAAAGAGTTCTTCCAACACGGTTTCATGAGCCGTCGCTGGCTCACTGCGCACGTGATCCAACAGCGCATTGCGTGCCACCGCAAACAGCCAAGCTCGTAAATCGGAATCGGGGTGCAGCTCCGGACCGCGCTCTGCTAAACGCAGAAAGGTGTGTTGCAACAGATCTTCCGCCAACGCTGAGCCCTTGCACATGCGCTTCAAGAATCCGAACAAGCGGGCACTGTAACTGCGATACGCCCAGTCGAACCCGCGCGGATCGCGCCGCGCCAAGAGCTGCAGGATCTCGCGATCCGTCGCCAGAGGGTCAGCCGGCTTGGCCATCACCTCAGGGTAACGTGGGAGCGCGAAAATCGTGACTGCCTGTCACGATCGGACGCCCATTTCGTTCACTGTTCATGGCGTTTGCAACGGAGGCATCATGTTGAATTTGTTCGTAGAAGGTGGCTTTCCCATGTGGTTCTTGCTGACTTTCGGCCTGGCTACCTTGTTCTTCGCAGCCCGCTTCGCCCGCGCTCCCAGCCACCGCACCCTCAAAACGGCCTTCGCCCTCGGCGGTGCAACGGTCTTCACCATCCTCACAGCGATGTGCACCGATCTAGCCATGGTCGGCCACCACGCCCCCGAGTACCTCAAGACTCACCCCGAAATGAGTCTCAGCGAAGTCCTCCTGCAAGGCCTCGCCGAATCCCTGAGCCCCGGCATTTTGGGCTTCACGATGCTCTCCCTAGCGGCGCTCATCGTCGCGTACGGATTTCAGCGGGATCCTCTCCCGGGTTGATTTTCAATCCCCACCTCGAAAAAACCTAGCAACTGAAACACCGAGCCGGCCGATATGTCGCGCCCCGAGGT
>DATJEQ010000300.1:0-8060 GCA_035496495.1 Polyangiaceae bacterium | reverse complement strand
GCATGGCGAAGGTGGTTCATCGATACCGCAAGCGGGTCGATGTCATCCTTGGATCCTGGGCTTATCCCGACGGATTTGCAGCTGTCATGTTGTCTCGGCTACTCGGGGTTCCCGCTGTCATTAAGCTGCATGGATCCGATATCAATGTTCTGGCTCATATGGCCGGCCCACGGCGTGGGCTAAGGTGGGCGTTGCCGCGGGCGGAGCGCATCGTTGCGGTCAGTCATCCACTTCGTGAGGCTGCGATTGAACTGGGCGCTACTTCTGCGCGAATCGACGTGGTTCGCAACGGTGTTGATCGCGCTTGTTTCCATCCGAAGGATCGTCTGGCGGCGCGGCGCGCGTTGGGCCTTCCTGTCGATAGAGCAATGGTCTTGTGCGTGAGTAATGTAGAGCGCCACAAGGGCTCGTTAGATCTAGTGCGTGCGATGGCGGTTCTGGCCGCACGTCGACCTGATGTTTCACTGGTGATGGTTGGCGACGGCACCGCTATGGACGAATGCAAGAGGTTATCTGCTGAGCTCAATGTTGGTATCTCATTCGTCGGAGCACGACCCCACCAGGAGGTGTCCGACTGGCTGACCGCTTGCGACGTCTTCGTTCTCCCAAGCTGGAACGAGGGAACACCCAATGTCTTGCTGGAAGCACTCGCCTGTGGACGCAGAGTCGTTGCGACTCGGATCGGGGGCATTCCCGATGTTGTGAGATCGAACACGCTCGGAACACTGGTGACCCCTGCAGATCCCGCCGCGCTCGCGGTTGCGATCGAGGACGCGCTGTCGACACCCTACGATCCGACGGTCATATCGACGACTCTGGATGTGCCAGACTGGCGGGGCAGTGCTCTTCGCCTGCATGCAAGTCTCACTGCCGCAGTCGAGAGCTACGGCCACAGAGCGGCAGCCTGACATGATTTCGGCAACCAAAACCGATTTGCGTATACGGCTGTCCCCGACCCACGACCTGGCTCAGCGCACTGCACACCAGAAATGGCGCGGTCTGAAAGCACTGGTGAAGGCAGTCGTTCCTTCCCAGATAGTCGTTTGGCGAGGTCCGCGCCGCAGCAGCGGTGGGGTGTGGAAAGGCAAGCGTCGTATTGCGCTCACCTTCGACGACGGGCCAGATGACCTTACGCTGGGCTATCTTTCAGTGCTCGAACGCTGGGGTGCTCGCGCAACTTTCTTCGTTGTCGGTGAGGCGTGTGTTCGCCGCCCGGATCTGGTTGCAGCAATTGCTGATGCTGGTCACGAGCTGGCGGGGCACGGCTACACCCACCGTCGCTTTCCGACCCTGACGGCTTCTGAACTCAGCGACGAGTTGGTTCGAACAGCAGCGTTGCTTCCCGCGAACGCGGGTCGTCGTCTGGTGCGCCCCCCGCACGGGGCTGTCTCGCTTTCATCCCTCTACACTTGTGCTCGCGCAGGCTTCACCACGGTACTGTGGTCTCACGATTCTGGGGATTGGTGCACCACTCAGTCGACCAAAGTTCTTGCGGCATTCGCTGAGCAAGGCGCCCGTGAGCCTGACGCCATCGTGCTGCTGCACGAGGGACAGGCCTGGACGATGGCCGCCCTACCGGCAATTCTGCGTGATCTGAATCAAGCGGGTCATGAATTGGTCACGTTGCACGAACTACTGGATGCTTGAGGACACACACGATGTCGCACGACAACTTAGTCCGTATCAACGAGGGGTCCCACGCTCGCGAGGAGATCGACACCTATGTCACTCCGTCAGATCTCACGGTGCTAGCTCCTGCGGACGCTTCACCACCCATGATAGCGTTCGATTACCTCAGCCCTCCCACAATTCTTGATCAGCGGTTGGTGATGTTGCGTGAGCCGGAATCGACGCGGGCGAGAGGGTATCGATTGCTCCGTCACCGCCTGCTCTCGCGCGACAATCCGCGGATTATGGCGGTGACCAGCTCCGTGTCAGGAGAGGGAACCACAACGTGTGCGCTCAATCTGTCGCTTGCAATGGCAGAGGACACGATGTGTAGCCATCTGCTTTTGGAAGCGAATCTGAATCATGCGACGTTCGGAGAGATTTTTGGCTTTAGTCCTCGTTACAGCATCATGGAAGGCATCACGCATTCCCAGCCTGGGGGTCCCCCGTATCGAGTCACCCGCATCGGCGGTACGCGCCTGCACGTGGCTGCGCTCAGTCAATCCCTACCCGGCGGGCGTTTAGACAGGATTCTGCTGGCCGCGGCTCTTCACGATCTCAGAAGCGTTTATGATTACATCATCATCGACGCCCCGGCGGTCTTGGAGAACGCCGACGCGGATGTTGTCGCAGAATGTTCGGACGGGGTGGTTCTGGTGACGCGAAGCGGCGCTTCTCGGAAGGCTCTCGTACGGCGGGCGATCGACCAGCTGGAGCCGGCTCGGATCCTGGGAAGCGTATTGCTGGATAGCTAACAAAATGCTGCTCGTCACGTGTTCTCACTGTTCATGACTGGAGAAAAAATGAACCACTACCATGAGGTTTGCGAGCGTTTGCGTTCTTCACCCCAGCGCATTCTGATCACCGGAGTTGCCGGATTCATTGGATCTCATTTGGCTGAAGCACTGCTTGGGCTTGGACAATCGATTATTGGTTTCGACAACCTCCAAACGGGCAGCCGTGATAACCTCAAGGATCTTCTGGGTCGTGTGGGTGACAACGCCTCGCGTTTTCGCTTCATTGAGGGCGATCTGCGCGACTATCACGCCCTGAGTGACGCGACGCAGGGGATTAACTTGGTGTTACATCAGGCGGCCCTGGCCTCTGTACCCCGGTCCATGGAGTTTCCTATGGACACGCATTCGGCGAACGTCACGGGCTTCGTGAATCTGCTAGTGGCGGCGGAAAAAGCGGGGGTCCAACGCATCGTATACGCGTCTTCCAGCTCCGTGTACGGCGATGAGACGTCGCAACCAAAGACAGAGTCGCGCATCGGGCGACCGCTGTCACCTTACGCCGCCAGCAAACGAGTCGATGAAATCTACGCAGCGACGTTTAAGCAAAGTCAGCGACTGCGCAGTGTTGGTTTGCGCTATTTTAATGTCTTTGGACCAAGACAAAACCCTTTGGGGCCTTACTCCGCAGTGATTCCAAGGTGGGTGGAGAATCTGCTTAAGGGTGAGCCCTGTGTTGTATTCGGCGATGGAAGCGCCAGTCGCGATTTCTGCTTCATAGAAAACGTTGTTCAGGCCAATTTGTTGGCGGCCTGCGCGCCCGAGGAGGCACTGCGGCACGATGTCTTCAACGTCGCTTGTGGCTCGCGCACCACGCTGCTTGAACTATTTTCGGTGATTCGAGCGGGCGTCACTGCTTACCGGCCCGATGCAGAGCATGCGGTACTCAGCTTCAAGGCGCCTCGACAAGGAGATGTATTGCATTCACTCGCTTCAGTCGACCGGGCGCGCGAAGAACTTGGTTACCAGCCCTCGCACGACCTCAGAGGTGGCATGAACAAGACGATTGGGTGGTACGCCCAGGGGCTTGCTAGTGAGGGGCTTGCTGGTGAGGGGCTTGCTGGTGAGGCCCTTGCCAGTGAAGCCAGAGTCGTGGGAGCCCAGGCCGTTGCTTGATCTCGCATCCATGGGTCAACAGAGCAGTGGGCTTGACCCCCGGCTCGCTCATGGTGCGCTCGTGCTGGTGGTGGACGATAGTGCCGAAACGTGTGAATTGTACGCGGAGTTTCTGTCCGCAGCATTTCGGGTTGTTACCGCAACATCAGGTTTAGAAGCGCTGCACAAGGCGTTGCATCTTCGGCCGAGCGCCGTGGTGATCGATTTGCAGTTGCCCGATATGAGAGGCGAGGAGGCCATCCGTGCGCTCAGGCGTGATGATCGCACGCGGCACACAGCAGTCCTAGTGGTCTCTGGTTTCGAAGAACCCCAGAACGCGGAACCTTTCTGGGATGCGTATTTTGTTAAGCCTTGTAATCTACAGGTGCTTATGGCGTGCATTGACCAGATGATTAGTCCGATGTGAAACTCGCCAACGGGGCAGTGTGCCCGGCATCCCAAATTGAGATTTGCTCCTCCACCCGGTTGCGGCCGTTTTCCTTGGCTCGGTACAGTGCGTCGTCAGCCAAGTGCAGCCAATCGTCGTGCGAACCATTCATGTCCTCGATCTCAGCAACACCCGCACTGATCGTGACAACCTCCGCCGGCGATCTGCGGTGCGGAATTCTCAGGTTTTGAACGTCGATTCGCACCCGATCCATCGCCTGTCGTGCCTCGGCAATTCCTTGTTGGGAAAGGATCACCAAGAACTCTTCGCCTCCGTAGCGATACAAGGTGTCCCCTTGGCGAAGAGCACTACGGATCGCGCTGGCGACCTGACACAGGGCTTCGTCGCCCGCGATGTGCCCGTAGGTGTCGTTGTATTGCTTGAACAAATCAATGTCGCACAGCGCGGCGCAAAAGCGGTGCCCGTATCGCTTGACGCGTGAGTACAGCGCATTGAGGTCCTCGCGCAGGCGCAGGCGATTCGAGATCTGAGTCAGTGGGTCGATGCGTGCTGCCTCAAAAGATAAATGTCCCTCTTCGCGCAGGACTACATTCCGCTGGCTCAACTCGCTGTGGTAGCCCACCACACGTGCTGCAGAGGCCAGACGCGCTTCGAGTACCTCGCTGTCGACAGGCTTAGTCATGTAATCGTCAGCCCCAGCGCGCAACCCTTCCAACAAATGGGCGTGATCTCCGAATGCGGTCATAAAGACGAAGTAGGTGTACTCCTTGGACACCCGCCACCTAATCCGCTGGCAAAGTTCAAGGCCACTCATGCCCGGCATGTTCCAATCGCTCAAAATGACGTCAAAGGGTTGAGCCTGATGTTTTTCAAGCGCCTCTGCTCCATCGCGGGCCCCGGTGCTGATATGGCCAAGGCGTGTCACTTCCACTTGCAACATAACCAAGGAATCCAGATCGTCGTCCACCACCAGCACGTGCAGCCGACGTGTGGGCATCTCACTGATCCCTGAGTGGGCAACAGTGGTGGGGCCGGGGTCCATGTAGTCTGTCGTGCAATCACCGTGCCGACGTCACGAATGTGGACGGCGGGCTCCAGTGGCTCAAATATTGGCTTAAATTCGGTTTAGGAAGCACTCA
The DNA here is from genome assembly GCA_035496495.1 of Polyangiaceae bacterium. Classification (GTDB taxonomy): domain Bacteria; phylum Myxococcota_A; class Polyangia; order Polyangiales; family Polyangiaceae; genus SZUA-265. Next base: position 2,955 of record DATJEQ010000300.1, on the reverse strand, counting down.
GACTTCGCTCGCCGTCGTAGTTTCGATCCAACGCGTCACGTTCGGTCTCCGAATGGGGCGCCTTGGCGAGCGGCGCGTGCTGAAGCTCCCCATAGCGCTCTAGGCGGCGGTAGAGAGTGCGACGATCTAATCCCAGAACCTGTGCGGCCACAGTCTTATTGCCGTTCAAACGGCGAAGCACATGCAGCACGTAGCGGCGCTCAAGTTCATCGAGCGCAAGGAGTTCGTCGGAATTCCCTGTATGAGGAACAAGCTGCAACACCCGAGACTTGCAGATCTTTTCTGGCAGATCTTCCACAGTGATCTGTTCGAACCGAGTGAGCGCTATGGCACGCTCGATACAGTTTTGTAGCTCACGAACATTGCCGGGCCAATCGTAGGCGAGCAGTTTGTCGGCGGCTTGGCTGGAAATCCCGGTCACCACCCTTGCCGCCTGCAGTTGCGGACCAAACCGATCGATACACGCCTGTGCAATGAGTAGAATGTCGTTACCTCGGGCCCGAAGGGGGGGAACGTCGATGCGAACAACGTTGATCCGATAATAAAGGTCTTCGCGGAAGCGGTGTGCGGCCACATCCGCTTCCAAATCGCGATTGGTGGCTGCCACAATCCGCGCGTTGAAGGGCACTTCCTGTTCGCCCCCTACCGGACGCACGCGCCGCTCCTGAAGCGCCCTAAGCAACTTTACCTGGGTTGACGCTGACATTTCTCCGATCTCGTCCAAAAAGAGAGTGCCACCGTTGGCGGCCACGAACAGACCCGGTCTTGTCTGCTTCGCGTCTGTGAAGGCTCCGCGCACGTGCCCGAAGAGTTCGCCTTCCAAGATGGTTTCTGGAAGTGCGGCGCAATTGACGGCAACGAATGGGGCGTCTTTGCGATGGCTGCGGAAATGCAGCGCCTGAGCTACCAGCTCCTTGCCAGTGCCGCTTTCGCCGGTGACGACCACCGTGGCTTCCAGTGTCGCCACCCGATCCACGAGATCGAAAACCCGCTCCATGGCGTCGCTGGCACCAACCATTTCTCCAAAGGATCTCGGCACGCTCATGTGCTGGCGAAGTCGTTTCACTTCCTCGCGCAACTCGCGATGCTGAATTGCGCGTCCCACTGCTACTACGAGCTGGTTCATATCCATGGGTTTGACGATGAAGTCGTAGGCCCCGGCCCGGATTGCGTTGACCGCCATGTCCATCGTGCCAAACCCGCTCACTACGATGACCGGTATTCCGGGGCCGTTCGCCGTTGCATGGCGGCAGAAATCTAGCCCACTGCTCCCTTCCAGGTGCACGTCTGTGACGATCACGTCGATCAGGGAATTCTTCATGTGCTCTACTGCATCTGCAGCTGAGCCGCAGATCATCACGTCGAACCCTTGAGCAGTGAGCTCCTCCTTGACCAGCTTGCGCAACTCCGGCTCATCATCGATGAATAGAACTTTGTTAGACATGAGGGACGATGATCCTTGTTGGTAGACATTTCCGCCTCGTGGCGAAGCTTCGCTGAGGCGATTCGGTAACGGTTGCTCCCGCCTGTGCAGGAATCGAGCCAAGACTTCCAAGCGACCCTGTACGCCCAAAACCCCTTGCTCAATGCAGCCTGAGCGGTTGCTCGATTGTCCAAATTGATGCACCCACCATCAGATTGACTGGATCCACGACAGGTGCTCCGTTCAGCCCGTTCCTTGTGATCGCACCCAGGCTTCTGGGCAAGCTACTGAGCCTGCAGGGACTTGGACTGTCTGGCGCCGATCATGCCGTAGCTCTTGAGCCTGCGGTAGAGCGTGGCCGCGCCGATCTGGAGTTGTTCCGCTGTGCGCGTCTGATTGCCGCCGTTCAGTTCTAGCGCAGCCAGGATGTACTCCTTCTGAACTTCTTCGAGAGGTCGCACCGCGCCTAAGCGGATCGCAGACAGCGCTAACGCTGGACGAAATTCCTCCGGCAAATCATCCAGTTCAACTCGATTGCCACGCGCAAGAGCCACCGCGCGCTCCATGGCATTCTCTAGCTCACGGACGTTGCCCGGCCATTCGTATCGCAAAAGCTGATCTGCGGCGGCTGGAGCGAGGCCGCCAATCTTGCGGTTCATCCGTAACGCTGCCTCTGCTAGCAGCACGCGACCCAGCGGCAAGATGTCGTCTCGGCGCTCACGGAGGGATGGCACCCGTAACTCGACTACTTTGAGCCGGTAGTAAAGATCCTGTCGAAATGTCCCACCCGCAACGCCGTGGGCGAGATCACGGTTGGTGGCCGCCAACACCCGCACATCGACCGCGCGATTCTTATTTTCGCCGACACGCCGGACCTCCCGCTCCTGCAGGACACGCAAGAGCTTGACCTGCATTGCGGCAGAAATTTCGCCAACTTCGTCAAGCAACAGGGTCCCACGGTTGGCCGCCTCGAAAAGGCCAGGTCTGTCGTGAGTTGCGCCGGTGAACGCGCCGCGAGCGTGTCCAAAGAGTTCACTCTCCAGCAATGTCTCAGTGATCGCACCGCAATTGATGGCAATGAAGGGACCGGTGGCTCGCACAGATTCGTCGTGAACCAGCCGCGCAATCCGCTCTTTCCCGGAGCCGCTCTCGCCGGTGATCAGAACGGTGGAATCGACTTTCGCGACACGCCGAGCCAAATCCGTGACTTGTTGCATTGCAGCACTTCGAACTACAAACCCTTGGGGCTGTTCAACGTCCTTGACCACGAGAGTCAACGCACGATGGTGTTTTCTCAACTTTTGCTCGGCGTCTTTCAACGACTCGGTCACGCGTTGAAGAGAGACGTTGAGACATTCTTCAAGTCGCTTCGCCTCGAAAAAGCGAAGCTCTTCTGCACGCTCATCACCCCATTCCTCACGTGGTCGCCCGATGAGATGACAAGCGGCATCGCCTTTGCCCAGGCAGCGATCTTCAAGAACGTAGATCTCGCTGCCGGCGACTTTGCTGAGGTAGCCACTGATGAGGCCACA